>NZVG01000021.1 GCA_002698145.1 Methanobacteriota archaeon
CAACGCGCCGTTCGGTTGACCAAAACCTGGCGCTATGATCTGATGGGAGAGAACTACGATGAAACTGCTATTGCTTCGAATCAGAAAGGGAAAGCACGGCATGCCGAGCGCAGTATTCTCGACATCGTGGACCGCTTGTCTGCAAACGGTGACGGGTTCGCCCAACTTGTTGACGTCTTCAACGAAGCTGAACGCCTCGACATCTCAAGGCAAAAAGCTGAGGAAGTCATCGATAAACTCAACCAAAATGGTCGTTTAATGCGTCCTACAGGCTACGATACATTGCAAATAGTTTAGGCGTCAAGCAATTACCTCATGAAGTGGTGATGCTTGGCAAGGACATGGCAGATGCTGTCGGTCAGGAGCCTGAGGGTGACGTGACAGATGCATCATCCTTTGATACGGAACAATTAGGCTTCATGTGCGGTATCGAGGTTCACCAACAACTTGCAACAGGAAAACTTCACTCCCGCCAACCATCTGTCCTCTTCGACGTTACCATCGATACAGTACCTGACAAATGGCCCCGATATGCCCGGAAACTTCGATTAGCGAGCGGAGAGGGCGGAAAAGTCGACGTTGCTGCTCGTTTTGAGAAAAAACGTAACCGGTCGTTTGTTTACATACAGTCTCCGAACTCTGGTTTGATTGAACTTGATGAGAGTCCACCATTGCTGCATGATCAAGATGCCTTGGACGTTGCGTTGACAGTATCTGCGATGCTTGACGCGAAACCTGTGGCTGCGGTTCAGACCATGCGCAAGACAGTTGTTGATGGCTCAAATACAAGCGGCTTTCAACGCACATCGCTGATTTCGACGAACGGTGTGTTAAAGACCGATACGGGAGATGTTGGTATTGATGTGCTTTGTTTGGAAGAGGATAGTGCAAGGAAACTCGACAGTGTATCGACTGACCGTGGTGAACAGGTCATTTACAATCTTGACCGACTCGGTGTACCGTTGATTGAGATTGCAACCTCACCTGATATTCAATCTCCAGAACATGCGAAAGAAACAGCGAGGGCGCTTGGTCGAACACTTAGAGACACCCGNNGNGTCCGNCGTGGTCTTGGTTCAATCAGNCAGGACCTGAATGTCAGTGTGGCATGCGGAGACCGAGTTGAAATCAAGGGNTGTCANGACCTTGCATGGATNCCTCNAATCGTTCGTCTCGAGATGGTTCGTCAGGTCCACATGTATCGGCTCGCAAACGAATTACGTGCATCGATGGGGCTACCAAAACTTCCTCCAAACAGGAGCCTCGATGACGAGAANGTTGAATCTGAGGTTGCTGAGGCGGTCGCAAAATCCATCGCTCTTGATTGCTTTGATGTAACCTCAACATTCACATCCTGTGATAGTCGAATGGTCAAACAAGGACTTGAACAAGGATTCACGATGCTTGCTCTTCCCTTGCGAGGATTTCACGGAAAAATAGGNTCCAAAACCCTTGATGNTGATGGGTCGCAACTTCCACGACTCGGCCGAGAACTGGCNGGGGCTGCCAAACTTGCGGGCGTTCGAGGGGTTTTCCACTCGGATGAGTTGCCTGCTTANGGGATCGAAGANGAGCACGTTNACCAAGTACGTGCTGATTTGGAACTTACATCAAACGATGCATTTGTTCTCTGCCTTGCACCCGATTGGCAAGCTCAGTTGGCACTCGAATCGGTCGGCCAGCGAGCGCGATTAGCATTCCATCGAATTCCGCAAGAAGTTCGTAACGTTGTTGTCAAGAAAGGTGCTCCTGANGATGGGACCACAACTCCGATGCGGCCATTACCAGGCGGTGCACGGATGTACCCTGAGACGGATATACCCACCATACTCATCAAAAGCGAGCATTGGCAGCGAATCGTTGAGAATCTTCCCATGCGNCAAGATGAACGTATGAAGCGCCTNGAACAAACAGAACTCTCAGAGGACCANTCCAAACAACTTCTTTCAAGAGAACTTGATGATGCCTTTTTTGATCACCATTCAACAAAGAGTAAAGCATGGGGNACCTTACTCCTCGAGCATGAATCCGTTCATCCGGCTGTTTTGTCTTGCATTCTCTCTGTCCGAGAAAACGGGGGATTGACCCGCGAAGGAATTGAACAAACAGTTGAACACTTCGCCCAAAACAAACACATCAATGTCGAAACCGTTGCAAGGTATGCGCAAGAAAACGATCTTGTTCCAGCTGAAGTTGGGAATCTGGAATCAATCATCGAAGGAATTGTCCTTGAGCGATTGGATTTCGTGAAGGAGCGAGGCATGGGCGCAATGGGACCCCTCATGGGTGTCGTAATGGGAGCGTGCCCCGGGGTTGATGGTAAGGAAGTTAGTGCAGTACTTCGGACAATTATCCTGAGGCATTCATGATGAGGATTGCAGCATTTGTAGTTCTCACGTTGTTCATTCTTCCGGCAGTACAAGCATCCTCAGAATCCTCGTCATGGACACACGAATTTGAATCTGGATACATCACAACCAAACCGCTCTTCGTTGGCGATGATGTGTTTGTTCGAACTTCTGGGTTCTGGACAGGCGATGATCGACCAATTGTTGCTGCTTTTGATGTCGAGACCGGCGATGAGATTTGGACCTACACTTCACAAACTTCACTCCAATTCGACATGTCTCCTCTTCTCTTTGCAAACAACGGAGCTGGAGATTGTGGCCAGTGGAGTGATTTACTCATTGTTGGATGGGCGGATGGAAAGATTACTGCCCACTCACCAACCAACGGTTCGGTTATCTGGGAGAATCAAACCGAGGTCGACGTCATCGGAATTTCGGGAAGGATGGTGCTCGACGAGGANCGTGTGATTGTTCCGACTCGGACAGGAATNTCATCGTTTTGTCTTGCTGATGGTTCTGAATTNATGGATGTTGACACAGGCAANATTGGGTGGCGAAACGGGGTTACAATCANACAAGCNGGATACGTCTTCGGCGATGAACTTGGTTACATCCATGAGGTTGATCGNAACGGTTCGATTTCAACCACATTCCTTGGCGACGGCAAAATTCGACATCCTCCTATTGAAACCCGCCATGGTTTGNTTGTTCATCTTCAGAGGTCGCAGGGCTCGACCATGTTCCTTAACGGAACTGCGATTGCGCAGTTAGGACCATCTCCTGCCATCCCCGTTCATCACGAAAACCGGATTTATGCGGCGACAAGTGAAGAATGGGTTTCGATCCTTTGCGATGATCAAACTTGCGCTGTAGATTCAACGGTAAGCTTCCGCTCGAACGGTGAGATGGGAATACGCGTTGTTGATTCCAGCGTCGAATTGTGGGCGCCCTCAAACACACCAAACGGCGGGTGGGGCGTGTTCAATCAAACTGCGTTGATACGAATGGAGACGACGGAATTTGATACGTTTGGGACCTCAGCCCCGGGTTTTTCCAATATGAATTTGGCACTGGGCAATGACGCTGGAATACTTTTGGTTAAGCAATATGCGAGCTATGAATCGCCCCCTCAGTCCTCAGATGCTGATGTATTTGGGATTGTACACTACGCGGCTGTTCTCGTCTTTTTCCTACTCACCTGCTTTAGTCTTGCTTTGCAAAATCCGAAACAAATTGCAAAACTAGGCTCTGCCTTTGTTCTCCTCGTTGCCATTGCAGTTGTTCCAGAATTGTCAGTCAAACTCGCAGAAAACAGTGCTACGCAAGGTGAGGTTGAGTGGGATGATGACTGGCCTGATGAATGGAAAGGGACACAAGTCATGGTTTTCGAGATCGATGGCCAACAGCATGCCATTGGTGGCCTAGAGCGTCAAACCACCGTGTACGAATTGACAACACTTGCATGTGAGGAACTGGGGATTACAACTCAAATCGAGCAACAATATCTCGGTGCTTATCTCGTTTCATTCAACGGCTCTATCGGCGATGGATGGGAGTTCACCGTTGATGGTACTCGCAGCCCGGTTGGAATGTCTGATGCACAATTAAAAGACGATTCAATTGTTGAATGGCGACCTGTGTGAGCGGCAACACTCAAGGCTCACCATCCAGTCGGAGTATTATGTTGAGCGCAATAGGCACCCACGGGCCTACTCTCTCACCTATTGTCATGGGGGCGCTCAATGCAATCCTCTTTTTGGTTGCAGTTTGGTTGTTGGTCAAACCACACGCCAAATCCGAATCGTGGCTTTGGCCTCTCTTCCTTTTTGTTGGTCTCGCCTCCGTCGCTCGAATTGCGATGGGCTTCATCCCGAATGTCATGCCAGTCACAATCATGGCAATCATGATTGGATCCAAATTTGGTGTTCAGCGAGGTGTTGCCTTTGCAATCCTCGTCACGCTAGCGAGTAACGCTGTACTGGGTCATGGCTGGTGGAGTCTGTTCCAGATTATTGGATGGAGTTCAGTCGCTGCAATGGCCGCGATTCTTCGCGTTCACGACAGCGAAGGGCAACTCTCAATGAATCGACTAGCATTCGCATCATTGTGGAGTGTTCCAATCTTCACCATCACCGTTTCATTATCGATTGTTGTTCCAGGAATGTCATTGCTTGAATTCGGCCTTTACCTTGCAAATGGGCTGCTCTTTGACGTGCTTCACTTCTTGGGCAACATCTTCTTTGCAATGTGGTTTGGCCATTCGTTTGAGCGCTTGCTGACCATGAACGAACCACATCATCAGCTCGCCCAAAAGGAGCATGAGCATGTCAGCACTCTCTGATCCCCCATCAATGGCTTTCCTCTGTCGAGTTGATCTCCAACTCTCACCGGGGAAACTTGCTGTACAATGCGCACATGCTGCTGTTGCATCGTTGCAGCAAGCAAAAAAGACCCACTCACGGATGGTTCAACGATGGCAAGAGGCATCCTCTCGAAAGGTCTGTCTTGCTGTCGAAGATGAAGATGAACTTGAGCACTTCCTTCAACTCGTCCAAGAGGCTTCGCTCCCATTCGCAATCATCAAAGACGCGGGATTGACCGAAGTCGCCCCTGGAACAGTTACAGTTCTAGGCGTGGGGCCGGGCCCTAAGCATACGATGGATTCATTGTTTCGCAACCTAAGGACTTACCAGTGAGGTGATGAGATGGGATTTCGAAGTTTTCTTCATCGAATCACAGCTCCACGATTTGAACGGGAGACTCCAAGCAATCAACCTCTTAAAATGGTCTTCGTCGTTAATCATGCTTTGAAAATGGGTAAAGGCAAAATCGCTGCACAAGTTGGCCATGCTGCAGTCAAGGCGACACTAAAATCCGGTGAGGTGCGCCCAGAACTTCTTGATGCATGGTTATCCACGGGGCAAAAGAAAATCTGCGTTAAGGCAAATGATTCAAGCCACATCGAAGAAATTGAAAAGCAGGCGAATCAGCTTAGGATTCTCTCTGTAAAGATTAACGACGCAGGTCATACGCAGATTCCATCAGGCTCACTGACGGTTCTCGCTTTGGGTCCTGATGAAGAGGAGAAACTCGACGAATTGACTGGAGAATTGAAACTGCTCTAAGTCGATTCTTTGAACATGGGAAACCGTGTGGCATGTTCATGCGAGACTTCATCTCCGATAGGGTAGATCTTCGATCCGATACTGTGACTCAACCAACAAACAGCATGAGGCAGGCCATGGCTGACGCTGTTGTGGGAGACGACGTGCTTGGTGATGATCCTACGGTAAAACAGCTCGAATCAATGGTTGCTGAAATGTGCGGAAAGGAATCAGGACTTTTCGTACCATCCGGTACGATGTCAAACGCTGTTGCCCTCAAGACCCATACCGACCCAGGGGACGAAATCATTACTGAGCGCTACAGCCATATTTACCTCTATGAAGGTGGGGGTTATGCAGCCTTGTGCGGTTCAAGCATCGCTCTCCCAGAGGGTACGAACGGACTATTGACGCCGGATCTCGTTCAAAACGCAATACGTAAACAAAAGGGGTCTCAATCTCATTATCCCGATGGAAGTCTCGTCTGTGTCGAAAACACTGCGAATCGTGGTGGTGGGACATGTTACGAACAAGAAGTACTGGATGCAATCGCAGAGGTTTCGAAAGCCAAGAACTGTTCAACACACATTGACGGAGCGCGTATTTTCAATGCCTCAGTTGCAACCAATACCCCACTTCGGCGTATGACTCGAGACTATGACTCGATTTCGATTTGTCTGTCGAAAGGTTTGGGTGCCCCTGTGGGGTCTGTCCTCGTCGGTTCTGAGGAGTTTATTGGACAAGCTCACCGCTGGCGCAAAATGTTTGGAGGCGGCATGCGTCAATCTGGGGTTCTCGCAGCTGCAGGGATGTACGCTCTGGAAAACAACATTCAACGAATGGAGGATGATCACCGTCGTGCACAATCCATTGCAAGAGCAATCGATGAGATGGATCATGTCTCGGTTGATATTGACGCAGTGCAAACCAACATGGTTTATTTTTCCGCAAATGGTTTCACAGCGTCTGAAGTATCTCAAAAGATGGCAAAAGCAGGTATCGATATGTTTGACATTTCGCCAACCCATTGTCGGATAGTTACACATCTTCACATAACGGATCAAGATGTTGAAAGAGTCATTGACGCGCTGTCAACCCTCAGTTGAAACTTTTTAACACCTCGACGACCATAACTCGCATGATTGGGGAAGCCTGTGGCATCTGCCAAAACGAAGACATTGAAACAAATTGCTCAATCTGCATACGATGTGTAGAGTTAACTGAAGAGAGTAAGTGGGCTTCTTCGCTACCAGTAGAAGTGCATCAAAGGATGTCTGATGTTCTTGGAGGACCAGCTCGGTCATTGCGAAAACGTTGGCAAAATCTTGAGCGGTTTATGGCTCACACGCCAGATGTTGATTGGGCTCGGCTCGACGATCGTGAACAAGACCCTGTTCGTCACTCGCCCTTCCCCGAGGAAGAAGAGCGTATCTTCGTTGAAAAGCTCGTAAACCGAAGCGGCTATTCAGGTTATGAGAAAGAACGACTGGAAGAGGGGTTTGTTATGTCAGATGGTACACATCTCGCCTTTATTGACGGACGAATGTCGATTGATGGGCGCTCTCATGAGGCCAGAATTCCTACAGAGCAATACCTGCTCCTACTCACGAATCCCGAACAACGAAAGGGTTGGGATTTGTTGAAAATTTTCCTTGCTGTAAGCGGGTTGTATCAGACAATTGATCTGCACGGTCGTCCCCAGAGGTATATCCATCGTTTTCACCGTCTGTTTGGACAGATTCAGCGCGAGTTGCTTGCCCCGTTCGATGCATTTGTTCAAGCATCATTCCTTTTGGAGCAAAATGAACGCAGGAAGAGGAGAGCAGTCTTTTCTCAAAAAGAAAATTGGACTTTTGATTTGATGAACCGCCTATCTGGACGTCGCCCTCGTCAAAGAATGAAGTTTGCTCGTCGATTTATCCGGACCGGTGATAACAGGAGCATACCTGCATCAAATCTACCTTGGGTCCGCCGTTGGTGTGATCTCACCAGTCAAGTCGAACTCTCGAATGTCAGTTACCCATTCATGGTAAATTCGAAGGGCGTGCTTTGTTTTCGTACACTAACAAAAAATGGGAGCGTCCGACGAGCTCCGATTCCCTTCCTGCCAGGTTTGCTTGCTGGACTTATCTCATGGGGGTGCTCACCTCATGCATCAAAACAAGGGGAATGGTTGGTTGCTGCACAAATGAACTGGACAGCACCTTATGAGAATGCTGACACCGCAGATGAACCGTTTCGTCGCTCTATGCAATTCTTGCGAGGCGTTCTTGAACAATTCCCCAATGACACATGGTTGCACAGAGATCGCCTACTCGTACGTGGAATGCTCGGACATTTCTACGAAGTCCGAATCGACAGGGGNGCCCACAATGCCCCATTCAAAATTCACGGGGTTGGGAAGAAAATGACCCAGCGCCATTCAATCTGCATTCATACGGGAAAACATCACCGTGACATCCCAATCGGTGATACCATTGCCATCGTCGTACTTTCTCTTCTCTCTGATGTAACAACCGCTGAACGGGTCAGCAGTTTGCACATGCATCTGATGACCCAACCACCGGTGGGCACACCTCAGAAAGGAACGGGAATTGACCCGCAAACGTTCTATCAATCACGAGGCGAAAAGTATCGATTCCCATTGCATCAAGCATTCATGCCAGATTTTGCAAAGCAAGAACCCGTCGCTCTCGACTCCTTGGAGTTGATTTCGGATGATGCATTGTTCGAGGATTGGAAAATGCGGCCATTTCATGATGGAAGTCTTGACGCACCNGGACATCTTAATCCAGGGTTTGAATTTGATTTCGGCGATGATGATGATCNGATNCTGGAAGGCCATTTCTTTCATCAACAACGTCATCGTCCAGTTTTCCAGGAAATCCGACAAAATATTCTCGAGATCCGAAACCCTCCGTTCCAAGAAGACGAGGGTAACGATGGGCAACAAGCGCATGATGGCCAGTTCCACCGATGGTATCGAACCATGCCGCTGGTTTGGGAAGCGCTCTCACTGCAACCAATCGGCCATCAAGTCGAGTTGGGAGGTGTACGCGGTATGTTCCGGATGCAAGGTTGCAGGCTACGAATGACCATTCGTTCCGCTCAAGAAGAGGACGCCCTTCGTCGTATNCTCGAAATTCTCGGCTATCGACATGCACGATACCGTCAACTTAACCAAGTGTACATTCGAAGAGACTTCCCGATTGCAAATCCTAGACAGGCGCTGCGAGACCTGATGGAGCCGATGACAGAGGAATTTGGATTTGCCAACATTGATGATTATGCTTTACGGTTTATCGAGGTCGGACGCCCACCGGATAGGATGCCTGAGGTCGATGCTCGCTTGCATGCAAACATGGTTGACTTTTACTGATCTTTGCGCCTTAATGCGACAACGATGAGGGCGAGGGCCGTCAATGGCATTGAGAGGAAGGGTGTGTTTTCTTCAACAGGTTCAGGGGTCACCTCTTCCGAAGCTCGTTCAATGTATTCATGGAACATGATGTGGACCTCCAAATCATCATCATCAAAGGCATCAGCATAGGTGATTTGTTCGGATCCTGAACTAAGCCCAGCATCCGTAACGGTTCCCACATCGATTATCTCTCGAACGATGTGGTGATAGTAAATCTGGTTGTTTGTTCCGTCTGGAAAGTACGCTTCTTTTTCGACCATCCAAACTGTAACATTGTAAACGGCTGAGGTGGATTGATNAATGGTCCAAACAACTGTTCCTGAANGTTCTCCTGTAGGTGTCCAAGCCATGGAAATAGAACCTTCACCAAGATTCAATGGCNGTGATGCTAATTCAGCGTAGTCCGATTCCAACGATTCACCAGAGGGATTGCTTCCACGGAGAGCATACTTCCCATTGATCCCTGCGACTGGAGGTTTGTACTCAGGCGCATAGATGTCGTACCTGTCCCTAAATCGNGCGTCAACATTCTCGTTGCCTAGCGGGTCCTGCGTTTCGTAGATGTTCCGATGTACAGCGTAGATTTCCATGCTGAGGTTCTCAGCCACCGTCTCCAGAGCATTTCCAACTTCGACACAATTACCGCACCAAGTCGCTGTGTAGTCTTCCGCAATGGCGGGTAGATCNTCAAGTGAACTNTTGACAACGACTGTCTCGTTTGCCATACCGTGCAATCCACCAAAGAGAAGGCCTGTTTCAAGGTCTTTGATTTCTGCAGCATGTGTTACAGGTACGATTGAGACCATAAGAACGGCCAGAAGACCAGCGGCTACCATTCTGGACATGCGCCGATGTACCAGTCACTCCTTAATGAGATAATCCATTCCTGTTTCAGAATTCCTCTTGAAGGACGCCAAAGTCAACGATTTCACCTGATGCGACCTTCTTCAACAAATCTTTGAGTTTGTTCTTGATGGTGTTTCGGCATCGTCCGATGGCCTTTGCGATGTTTTCGAGTCGCCCTTGCTCAACACCAAAAGCTTCACAAGAAATTTGGAAAAGCATGGCGCACAAAACGCTGGCCTTGATGTTCTCACTCGAAAGCGGGGAATCATCCAAAGTTGGCTCACCGAGTCGAAACAGTCGTTGCTGGAAATCATCCATAACCTTCGACTTCAATGACTCATCAAGACCGTGAAGCAATTGCTTCAGACGAAGTGTTGTGTTCTCAATCTCGGTGTTTCGGAGTTCTTTCTGTACAGCCCTTCGGTCCGCTCTCTTCTCAAGAAGCCCGGCTTTTTCACAGAGGTTGAGGTATTTCATCACAGCCTTTGATGCGTCAACAACCTGCTGCAAGGTCAAACCAGCATTGTCAACCATTTGCGTCCAATCGATGTTGACCTTACCCGTTCGTTCTTGGTGAGCTTTGAGACAGGCTAGAGCAAGCAACCTCTCGTTGTTCTGAGTACTACCTCCTCGCGTTTTCTTTCGGCAAACCGAGTTTTTTGGCAATGCGATGTCTTCATCNTTCGCAGCCTCTTTCAAGGCCTCAGCCTTATCACCNTCCAAAGGAACCGTAGCGAGAGTAATCACCTTCTTTGCTTTCATTGCATTGTCTTTGCCTGCTAAATCCTTGGCGGCATCCATGGTGGCTTGCGCCATCGGGTGCACGTCCTTCGTACCCTGAGAATTTAGGTGACTGAGAAGTTTCCACTTTCCTTTTGCTTCACCTGGTTTTCCTATGTACGAGCCCAACCCATTCCCTTTTGAGCCAGTCTTAATTTTGGATTCATCCTTGGTTGGGGTGTTGAAACTGTGTTCACCCCACATTGTTCCTGCGTTGTCGTTTTGGTCCATCGACGCTTGATCGTCGATGACGAGACCACAATTGTTGCAAACAATCTCACCACGAGCGTTGTCCACTTTCAAGTCATAACTGCCACATTCTTCACACTTTTCCATCAAATTATTGTCCTCCTTGTTTTGTTTTGGGCCAACATGATTAAGCCCGTCCTGACAAAGCAGTAGGTAGGTTGGGGGACGGAACAACACGCTGGGAGTATAGTATGCCCTGCAAAGTACTTAAACCCGNCGATTCATGTNTAAGTTATAACAAAACATGAATTATTCTTGTTTAATTTCTGATTATCCGTCATTGAAGTGCTTCGAGAAATCTTGAGCCGTGCAAACGAGAAAAATAACAAAATTGTGTGCGTTCACTTTTATACCGTCGAGTTCTATGTTAAGAATCGGGGGAGCAGCAGTGAACATAACAGTCGAGTCTTGTCCATCTGACTGTGTTGTACCTCGTTGGGTTGTCGATGAAATAGCAAATGGCCATGACAATCTATTGGTTATCTATCCAAATGAAGACACACGATCTTTATCCATTCGGGCCATTCTTGATAAAGCAGGCTCAGTTGACTCAAGTAGACATACAACATTGCAGCGTCTCATCAAATCATTAAGCATCGATTTCCGTTTACCTGTTGTGATTCCTAAAACATCAATTGGCATTGTTCAGGTACACGACAAATTTGCCACTGCTGCAGCTGAGCATCGCTTCCCACGCCTTCATCCTGATACGACTCGGCCGTGGACATTGTCAAAATCTGAACGTCTCCTCTCTCTTCACTCCTACGCCACGAACCATCAGATTCTGTCTCGTTGGGACGAAGACCCCGGTGCTCACGAAGCTGACCGACTACTCTCCACTTTTGAGAAAGAGAATCTTATCCATGATCATCATCTTCTGGACCATCTTTGCAACGCCCTCTTGGATTCTGGGGCAGGGATTCCCTACACGATTGGAACCATCACAGGAATAATTCTCCTCAATCATCCGCCCGATTTTTCTGAGAATGAAAAGCGATTTCTCAAGGCACTATCATCCCGGAGAGCGATACACCATGTCTGTGTCACAGGTTCATTTCGACTTGGATTTCATGGNGCATACATCGACGATGAGATAAAACCCATCGAACGTGAAGAAAAATTGCCCNAATGGGTTCCATCCCATTCCATCTCAAACACCCAGTCTCAACTTGATAATTACACGACAGATGGGGTACACCTCGTCAGCTTTGACCGAGCATCTCAGATTATTGATGCTGCGATTTCAGCCGTGAAACTTTATCGAAACGCTTCCGAAGGTTCAGTTCTCATTGTCGACGCCAATAAATCACGCCACAACGATTGGAACCGACGGCTAAAGCAGATTGGGATTACTTCAAACAAACAGCAGGATGTTGTTGGTAGTACATCAGCCGTTCAAGCAATCCTGCGGTTCCTATCTATTTCGAAAGGTCAAGATGCATGGTCTGCGAATAAGCTGTTTGATCTTGCGCAATCCAATACCTTCCCCATTGCAGGCAACCTATTTTCAGACTTGGTTCACCCAGTCAACGAAGATTGGCGTCCGAGACCACACTTGGATGTCATTGAAAACATTGGGCGTAGCTTTCATGTCCTCGGAGGAAAAGGTGCTCTGCAGCGTTGGCTTGGTTCACTGGCAGTTGCCACCCCATATTCGATGGAGGAATACCGACGTGATGCAGAGTCACAGGCGCTTGAGGAAACTCAGTGGTGGATAGGATGTCTCGCAAATGTTTGGTCAGCATTGCTTAGCGATGTTGAACGCAGTTTCCTGTCAAATGATTTGACAGGTACCTCATCCAAGGCAGTCTTGCCCCTCCCTCCTGCAAGTACAGATTCCAAAGATGTACTTTCAACAATCCTGAAAGCATGTGATTGGGAACAGATGTTTGAAAGAACTCAACGCTATGATGCTTCAGTAGGAGCAGTACAGACCTGGGTTCGAGCCGTTAATAGCCTCCTTCAATACAACTCGAGCGTTGGATTCATTGATATCTGCCGTCTCGCTGCAGAGCAAACCAAACTACCTTCACATAGAATTGACCATGCTGATGTTCGCATTTGCACCCCCANTCAGGCTTACGGCCTTCGCTCTGATCTCACACTNTTTGCTGGAGTCGACGCTGAATCTTGGTCAATGAAGACTGAGCGTATCCCTTGGATTGATGATTCAGTACGGGTACAATTGGGACTAACGGATGGCGATCTCCCTGTTCGCAGGGCTCGTCATCTGTTCAAATCCTTGCTCAATTCAAGTCAACAGGCGATTCTTTTCGATACAGAACACGACGATTCTGTTGGGAACNNCACACCTGTAGTGGAATATCTTTCAATGGTTGAGCTGAAAGGTGAATTGAGCAAACTATCGAAGATCCCAGGATTCATCGAACCCTCGGTTTCGGATGGTGCAGGTTGGTCGATGATTACCAGAGAGAGAGGTAATTGCTTGACATATCGAACCTCTGCTTTATCGGTTAATGGGGCAGAAGCACAACTCGAGCGTGCAGAAAACACGTTGCGCGACCAACAACAACGAGCAGGTCTTGAACTCAGAGCTACGCGAACACCTTCTGCTATCGTTCAATCGCCGCATTCGATCGCAACCCGTCAAGAGAGGGAGATCCACCTCGACCGCTTTCGCCGGCAGCCTAAATTTAACACAATGGAAAAAGGCACGACAATGGATTGGAGGATTAGGGATAATCTACTGACAACCACCGGTCTCGTAATCCAGCCAACGATTTCTCAAGCGAAAGTAGTCGGAGGTCGAACCGCTCCTGAATATCCTCACCTCGGTTACAAAAAGAATGGGAATTCAAGAGGCCCTTCGGTTGACCCTAGACCGCTTCCACCGCCTCAGTATGGATCTGAAAGTCTTGAGGCAATTCTGTCAACTCAATCCAGAGAAAATGAACCCAATGTGTGGTCAACAAGTCGCCTAACGCCATGGTTCATTTGTCCCCGACAGGCATGGACGGAACAGATATTGCAAGCAACAGAAACCTCTCCAGAACCTTCAGAAGACATCGCCCCCCTGGCCAAAGGCACTTTAGTTCACTCTATGGAAGAGCATTTACTGACGCTCTTGGGCATTGAGATTGGAGGAAAACCTCTCGTTGCTGGTGTCCCTATGCACCTCAATGTACCGCTTTCCGACCAAGAGATATGGGAAAGTATGCTGGGCCAATTGGCTGTGCTCGCACCCTGGTTAGCGAGNACAAACGCTGTTTCCGTTCANCGATGCAATGACCTCATTGGTTGCTCCCACGATGATTGGCTCGCTTGGATTCAGGGAGAGAAGGAATTGCCNATTGGCGGCCGCCTGGGGCGTCTCTTGCTTGCTGACTTGAGCCTCACATCTGCAGCACCAATTGCCAGCGAATGGGCGCTGCAACACGAAGAAAGGCCCTTTGTTGAAATCGAAGGATTTGACGATAAGATGGAGACCGCTTCGATAATGGTTCGGGGGAGGGTTGACCGAGTGGACCATGTCGTTTTTGATGATGTGGAATTGAACAACCTAGGCAAATTTGGACTGTACGCTGCAGAAGCGGAGACAGTTCCACTATTGTTTCGTGAAGATAAGCCCCCAGCAAAGCGTTTCATTATCATTCGCGATCTCAAAACAATCGAAGGACCCAAACCCGGTGAATCAGGAGTACGNCACGCAGCGGGCTTGTTTAAAGAAATTCAACTTGCTCTGTACGCCCGGGCCTGGGAAATTGCAAACCCCGGAGATCGGGTTATTGGTGTCGGAATTTCAGAAGTCGGTGATGATACGGAGCACTATGTCGAGATCGATCCCGAATTCAGCTTTCTGGAACCAGCCTTCAACATTGGGAAAAGAACCACATTCTCTGAGAATCATTTCCGGCTTCCGGATGAAGGAACGGACCCAGAGAGCAATAGTTTCCGAGCTTGGATGAGTTCACGAATAACGGCTGCATTTCGAGCACGTGATGCGAGTGAGTCCGGTTGGAACCATCCGACTCCAGGCCCACATTGTTCCTATTGTTCCCTTGCGAGCGCCTGCTCCTCTGCGTCAATTGGAGGTGATCTCAAATGATTTCGTTCAACCGAAGTCAACGATTAGGGCTTAATCTGGATCAACATATTGCCTTGGACGCAGGTGCTGGAACCGGTAAAACAACAGTTATGGCTGAACGCTATGTTCAACATCTTTTGTCTGCAGAGCAACGGGCAACGTATGTACTCCCTCCACCAATCCGTCAAGAACCGTTTGGATCTGGAAAAATTTTAGCAGCAAAACGAGACCGAACACCACAGAATGAGTGGAGAGGTTTATTGCCACAAGAGATTGTTGCGATTACATTTACTCGAAAGGCAGCCTCTGAGTTGAGGTCACGGATTCGTCAACGAATCCAATCCCTGCGTGCAAACCCGGTGAAGAAAGACGATCGAATGGGGGTCCATGATCCACGTCTTCGCCACCAAGGGGACGTGGCAATGCTCATGTCACTGCTCGAAGGCGCTCCAATTTCAACAATCGATTCCTTTCTATCGGAAATCCTATCTCCACACATTGATTTGGTTGCTGTCCATTTGAGCCGGGAACAATTAGCGGAAGAAAAGGCACCGATTCTGCGAAGCCAGGCATTGAATGCGGCTTGGCGGATTCGAAACGGGCGCGACGCTATTGAAGCCGGAATGCTCGACTCTGCGGATGAATTCATTGCAGCACGAAACCGATTGGCAATTCGCCTTGGAGGCCAACAAAGTGCTCAAACGGTGCTGGAAGGGCTCCTCGAGTCATCTCTATTCGTTGAGGAATCACGACGTCGCTTACGAACACGTTCCATACAAACGGGCTTACCTTGGGACGGACAGGCACCACCGGATTATCGCCTGATTGAGGACATGATTTTGCAAGAATGTCAGCACCTGATTGATCCGGTGGTCGAAGATGTGGCTATCCTCCTNAACCAATGGGTTGATGTCTTTCTTAATCATCACTCAATATTTGTTGTGCCTGCNCAAACAGAAACGGTCAACACACGATTCAATCAACTCGCTCATTTGGCAAGGGAGTCTTTACCGGAGGCGCCAATCGAACGCCTCCAGTGGCTGTATCAAGTCGTATCGGCTGCAACCTCATATGCGCAATTAAACGAGACAACGCCTACAATCCTAAAAGGGGGCAATTTCCCTCGAGAAAACACACTTGCTGGCTGGCCATCGGGATTGATGAAATGGTCATCGGTCTTGAAAGGCAAAGATGAGAAGGGGCTGAAATCTCAACTAATGTCGGCCGCATCAAGTGCTGCTCAAGGATTACAAAATCGTCTTCACGACCCAACAGATGGTCGACTTGTCTTNATGCTAGCGAAGGTTGCTTACTGCCTCAATCCGTTCCAACCCTTTGTNCACNGAGACGCCAACGAACGGTATGATCAACAACCTCTCGGTCTCGAATTAAGTCAGAATCCTCCTCAAGGAAAGATGCGCGTTACTCGAGCGCTTCAGGTGGAAGTCCTCAATGATCTCTACACTGTCCATTCAGGGTGCCAGGATTTACTCAGGCATTTGAAATCGCAGGAAGAAGCACATGATTTCGATGATGTTCAAGCGATGGTGGGAGATCTCTTGCTTGCACGATGTCCTGCCATTGTTCGTCATTGGTATCCCAGCGAAGCGGTTCAAGCGTTGGACGATTTAGGCGATGAACCATGGTCAGATGATCACATCCGAAGAGCGCTAACAATCATGCAAAATGACGAGGAGAAACGAGCCGACCTGCAACGAAGGTTTTCACTGTTAAAACAAATACGTGCACGTTATCGTGCATTCATCATCGATGAATACCAGGACACGAATCCAGAACATGCCCGACTCCTGTCTCGGCTTTGGGGTCGTCGAGATGGAATCTCGGACGAGCATCCTGCGCCAGTCGGACCCTGGGACCCAACCATTTGCATCGTTGGCGATATGAAGCAAAGTATCTATCGTTTTAGGCAGGCAGAAGTGACCGTAATGCGTCGGATGGTGGCGGCTATTCGCGTTGCAAACAGGATTGAGCACGATGAGCCAAGATTGGAATCGTTCGTTCAGCAAGGGTATGGTCGAGATCCACGCCCTGTAGGAGCCGGGGGCGAATCAGGGTCGTTCATACAAGCTTCGGATTACACCAAAGAAGAACAGTCTGCACCATGGGATTATGTATCATTTGGAATCGATGATTCCGGCTTGGGNGTTGATGACGAAGTCATCATTGAGCGGGCTGAAGGGCATATTCAATTACGAACAAACTTCCGAACAGCACCAGGGCTGCTTCGAACACTGAACAACATATTTGATGATACTTTTGACCAACGTCATCATCAATTCCCAGGGGACTTTCATGCGGTATCTCAACCGTTGGAAGCGGGTCGTGAGACACACCGAACAGGGGTGATTGAGTGGTTGCTTCCAACCCAAAACGATACCGGAGCATTGCCCCTGGATTTGACCCAAGGATACAGTTTATTTGATGCTGAGAACGCAAGCCTTCGTCACCTTGAACACGAACTCATTGCTTCGCGGTTGGAATCCCTGGTTCGTGGTTCAACAACCCAAATATGGTCCTCTGAGGTGAACGGCTATGTTCAAATTGAATCAGAGGAGACAATCTCTCCAGAGGATGTAATGATATTAGTGCACTCTCGCAAGCATATTCCGGACCTCATTGCTCGACTTCAATCACGTGGCTTGCCTGTAATGGCAGATAAGCAAGGAGAATTGCTCAAGCAACCTGTGGTGCAACCACTCATGGCACTTTTGCAACTTCTTGCAAAACCGAGTTCAAGACATGCTGCTCATTCTCTGCTTCGTTCCTCGATTGTTGGTGCTTCTTCCATTCAAATCGAGGAGGTTCTCCAGTCCACTGACGTCAAGAATTATTGGTCGCATATAGCGGATTATTTCGAATCTGAACCGCAAGGCCCTCTGTTGGAAGCATGCTCACAAATGGTTCAACTTGGCGGAATTTATGATGTCTTTGATGCAGTACTCGATCACAGCGATTTGCTGATCGCCTTCCCCGATGAATCCGAGCGACAAGTTGCAGAAATGTGGTGCGCATTAACACAAAAAATTGGTTCCGAAACGGGACATGAACCTGCAATGATTTTGGAACAGATGAAGGCTTTTGCAACGCTCGGTAACAAAGGGCCGCAAGCGAGCTCATCGCCTACGAGTGGGGCCATTCAAATTATGACCATTCATGGCGCAAAGGGTCTTCAAGCCCCGGTTGTAATCGTCACAGGATTGTTCGAGGCTGGACGTCGTAGTTCTAGTATAGAGGCACAAAACAATGTTCTGATTACGCCCGACGTCATCGCCGGAAGGATTCAACCATGGAAATCAAAGGAAAAGCCAGAAGACGCGCTTTGGATGCTGGCAGAACAAATGAACAAGGCACAAAATCAGGCGGAGTTACGTCGCCAATTTTATGTTGCTCTAACTCGCGTGAAGGACCGCTTAATCTTTGTAGGCTCACCAAGTATTGCTTGTCGCTTGAATGAGAGTTCAATGATTTCCATGAAGGTTAATTCGAAGGGGAATAACATGGGTGATTTGATGCTCGACGGATTCCGTTACATGGGTCTGAACTCAGGGAATGAACAGTGTTGGAGTCTTGAAGGAGACGTTCAAGGTGAACGTCTTGCTGAATACGGAGACCAAGTTTTGGAAATCGATCCATTTGCTCTCTATCAAGCGAGTGGATTCATGGAGGGCGCTCTCCAGGAACTCCGTCTTTACCATCATCCCGACTGTTTCACAATCCAAACTCCAACTTCTGTGCTATCGAACTGGTTGACCATTGAGCAACAGCTCTCACAACCGATTGAAGCCGGCGATTTGGAACAGTGGCAAGTACGCCAGTCTCCTACACTAAGAATGACAGCACATGGATTGGATACCACAAACTCCTGCCGAAGACGCTATTGGTTAACTCACGTAAAAGGCTGGCAAAGTGAGTCATTCAACATCAATTGGTCTTCGAACCACGCCTCAAATGAGGATGAAATCAAAGACCGTTCCAGTGGAGAGGATCTTGAGAAAACCGCCACGGATTGGCCTTCTGCCACCTCATTTGGGTCGATGTTTCACCGGCTTGTCGAGATTGGTTTGGCTAATCCAGCTGATAGGAAATCCGAGGGGTTTGACCTTGGTCCGATATGGCTCAATCGGCAGAAGAATCTCCTTTTGTCGAGTAAAGAAATTGATGATGCAATACATTCTCAGCCCGAATGGCATCTCCTCAGTGCAGAAGAGCAACAGCAAACTCGATCGAGAATCGTTGAGTTAGCGACACTGCTTTCGGAGGGGTCCTTGGGAAGGTTGGTCGATGGCGAGGAAATCAACGGCCATCAAATAGAAGGGCTTCGAACGGAGGCATCGTTCTTCTTCGACCACGAAGTGGCCTACGAGGGGTGCGTCCGAACGCCGTTTACTCAACTCAATCAATCGCATACTACGCTCATCGATTCAGTCAACATCCTCTTTGAAGGCCAAGCAGATCTTGCCCTCGCAGGCGTACAGGGCAAGGTTCCTTGGCTTCAGGTCGTCGATTTGAAGACTTCCGGTGCTCGAGAAAATGTGCTGCAAGACCACCCATTGTACGAATCGTTGACTGAACCGCTTTCTTTGGAACCCCAAAACGATGCAGAACGCCAAATGTTGCGAAATCATCGTTTGCAACTAACCCTCTATTCTCTCGTTTTCCGGCGTCAAGAGGAGCGAAAACCGACTCATCAGCGCAGAGAGATTCGGCCACCAGCACTCCTCATTGCAACGACAGGCCGATATGTGCAAATGCCACAAAAAATGTTTGAAGATGCAGAAAAAGAATTGATGGGTTTGCTTGGGTGGATGGCAAATTTGGCTGCGAATCCAAATGGGATGGATGAGCCAAAACGTCTTCCCATAGAATCAATCGATGTTTGTAAGAAATGCCCTTTCTTCAAGGGTGATGTGAGAATGTGTGCTCCTGAAGGCATGGAGTTAGGTATTACTGCGCACCTTTCTTCCCAAGAATAGCGAGCGTCCCAGGCTTGCCATGCGTCTGATTGGCGCGCCAAGCATGTACTTCAGAAAACCCGACCTCATGCCACATCNCAATCCACTCTTTTTCAGNAAAAGTCGACATATGTACATCGAGCGCTTCTGGCCAACCGAGGCTTTCTTCATGCTCTGCATAGTGATCTATACCAATGACAGCCCAACCACCTTCAGCTAACCATTCGTCGTGGATGGATTGCAGCATTTTCTTTGGGTTATGCAAGTAATAGATGAATTCCATTGAATGAATAAGGTCGTAACGCATAGATGGTTTTGCGTCAGGAAACATTGCAAGGTAATACCCATTTTCTGAATCAACCGCATTCGCTTTTTCGATCATGTTTTCTGCACCATCGAACCCATCAGCATGCCTGCATTGTTCATGTTCAGAAGCCAGTCGAACAACCCACCCATTCCCACATCCAAGATCGGCGAAAGAAAAGGATTCATTGTTTGAGAGNNCCCGCTTGTATACTGCACTCAACATTTCTNGAACTGCTGGGCCATGACCGCGTTCCATTCCTTCATCTCTGCCTCGATGAGCCCAATCGTTGAACACATCAGTTGCCTGCTTCATGGACATGCGAGGGGATGCGTCGAAAAAAGCCATCGAAAGCAACATCATCTGTGTTCTCATCGGTTGTTCTATGGGGATTGGTTCAGAATCAATTGATGACGTCTTGTATCCAAAAATCGAACCTTATGAAACGGGTATGTTATCGGTATCAGAACGGCATACCATCGCNTGGGAATGCGCAGGCAATCCAGAAGGTGTTCCGGTCATTGTCATTCATGGTGGGCCGGGTGGCGGAAGCCAACCCTCTTACCGACAATACTTTGACCCGAAAAAATGGAACATCATTCAGTTCGATCAGAGAGGATGTGGTAAATCCACGCCGTATGCTGACCTTGAAGAAAATACGACGATGCATCTTGTTTCCGATATTGAAGCGCTTCGGAATCATTTCAACATCGAGACATGGCATGTTTTCGGAGGCTCATGGGGCTCAACACTCTCGCTCATTTACGGAATTAATCACCCGGAGCGAGTGCGTTCGTTCATCCTTCGAGGCATTTTCATGTGCAGAAGTTCGGAACTGCATTGGTTCTACCAAGATGGGGCGAGTCATGTCTTCCCTGATGCCTTTGAACCCTATCTACAACACATTCCTTCAGAAGAACAATCTGCACTTATTCCAGCTTATTACAGCAGATTGACAAGTGAGGACGTTGAGGTACGTCGAAATGCCGCCAAGGAGTGGACTCGGTGGGAGATGGCGACCAGTCGTTTGTTTCCAGACCCCGAATATTTAGACAAGGCCGAAGATCTTGATTTTGCAGTTGCATTCGCTCGAATAGAATGCCATTATTTTATCAATGGAATATTCGTTGAAGACGCATACATCCTCAAACATACAGAATCGATCGATCACATTCCCGCTGTTATTGTNCAAGGGCGGTATGACATGGTATGCCCGGTAAAGAGTGCGTGGGAATTGCATAAACAACTCCCTCAATCAATACTGAACATCATCCCTGATGCCGGTCATTCAATGGGCGAGGTTTCTATTGCAAAAGCACTGGTCGAGGCAACGAATTCAGTTGAATAAAGTACGATTTACTACTGAAAACCGTGAATGAGTCAATAAGGGAGAGGTTCTGTGTACAAACATGCACAAGGCTTTGCGTGGACGTAAATCCGTTCAACTTCAGGCTTTTTTCTGCTTAATCATCATGCTTTTTGTCCCAATGCATTCAATGGCACAAGAAACCGAAATGCCATCCNCTGACTGTTCAGAGGAAACCGTCCACCAAGATTCAGACATTGAGTGTGATTTGGATTTGGGAGAGAATGTAGGAGTTTCTACAATTCGATACGAATTTTTGCGTGCTGGACAGAACCCAGGACAAGACACAATATCGGCGTTAGCGACCGGCAGTACTCACACATGCGGGCTACTGGATAATGGCTCTGCGATGTGTTGGGGACTCGATAACTATGGTCAGTTGGGTGACGGGGGTGATGCGGTAACGAGAAACAAGCCGACTTCGTTTGTTTCACTCTCTGAGGGAGAAACCATCAAGCAAATCTATGCAAAACAAGCTCGCACCTGCGTTCTTCTGTACGACGATTCAATGAGCTGTTGGGGATTCAATGAAGATGGACAGAGTGGGGACAACTCTACCAATACATACAAATCTCCAAGCACTAAAGTACAGTTTCCAAACAACCAACGTGTCGTATCTGTGGGCATGGGGGTGAGACACACTTGTGCCATCTTAGAGGATGGCGCATTGACATGTTGGGGCGCTGATTCATACGGGGCCCTAGGAAATGGAGATTCAGATTCTGCGGACAAATACACTCCGCAAATCATTGCAACTCCGGCCGATCGGCAAGTGACAAAAGTCGAATCAGGAGCAACCCATACGTGCACACTGATGGACGATGGAGGGATTATGTGTTGGGGAAGAGACAACACCGGGCAACTCGGAAACGGAGGGACAAGTGATACTATTTACTCACCTTCAACAAATGTAGAGTTGCCTGAAGGTCGAGCTGCAACCGACCTTTCCGTTGGAGATCACCATTCATGTGCGCTTTTGGACAATGGTTCAGTCGCGTGTTGGGGGCAAAATAACCATGGCCAACTTGGAGATAACACGACCACAAATGCTCCGATTCCAGTGTATGCACATTTGCCAATGAACTCAGTTGCCGTTTCAGTTTCTGCAGGGCCTTACAGCAGTTGTGCAGTACTGGAAAACAGTAGCGTGTACTGCTGGGGGCACAACAACTACGGGAGGTTAGGCATTGGTGTTAGCGGGGGTGTTTATCCCGCCCCAATGTTTGTCGAGCAAGCCAACAATGTGGTTGTGTTGAGTCTAAACTACGACCATACGTGCGCGCTGTCTGAAAACGGCTCAATCTCTTGCTGGGGGCGCAACAAACACGGGCAACTAGGNATTGGACAATCAGGCGATAGAAATACTCCGAATCTCATTGATTACAACAATGCTCCATTCGCATCAATAACCGGCGCCGCACCTGTTGGGCTTTGGGAAGACCAGTCTGGATTGCGCGGTAGGGCCGTAACTCCTGCTGTGGATAATGTCTGGAAACTTGAGGCAACTATCTCGGAAAACGCTGACATGTCAATGTATGATCTCCACATTACACTGCTAAAAATTGGTGGTCTTCGAGAGGATATTGTCCTCGAGAACGCTATTCAAATTATTGAAAAAGACACTGATGGGGATGGCGTGGTGGATTCACAGGATGCATTCCCGAGTGATTCATCTGAAACGAGTGATAGGGACGGAGACGGTGTTGGTGACAATTCTGATGTTTACCCTGAGGATGCTTCTCGCTCGGCTGATGAGACTGAAATCCTAGGAACAACCACCTACTTTATTGTTGGAGGAATTCTTCTCGTCCTTCTCACAATGCTCTTGTTTTCAAGGAGGAAGACGTATGACGAAGAAGGGGATGCTCCAAAACCGAGTAGGTTTCGATTTCCAAGCGGACCGAAACAAAAGTTCTGACGCACTTTGAAACTTTGAGTCAGAAGCGTATTATCACATTCAAACATGCGTCGGCTTCATAGGGTAAAGGCGACTGGGTTGAAATGGAGGCATTCCTCCGGGTGAACATATGAGTGAAGAAGGAACCATCACCCCTGAAGTTCAAATTGGCCAACTTGAAGAAGCACTCGCCACTGAAACAGACCGTTTGAAGAAACTCTTCGCAGCCTACGAAACCCAAGAAAAGGAACTCGTCGATGCACGTGCTGAAATCGAAGTCTTGGAAAAGGAAATTATCGATAAAGAGATTGAGCGAGAGGCTCAAGAATCGCTCATTGCAGAAAAGGACTTCCGAATTCGAGAATTGGAAATGAAAGCTACGAAAGCTGACAAGCGTGTCGAGCATCTCGAACCTGCCCTTGAAACGATGGAGGAAAAGTACTCTCGCGAAAAAGACCGACTCGGGAAGGTCTTTGGAATCGCAGAAGAACTTGACAATGATTTGAAACTCGCGGTTTCAGAGATGAAGGCACGAGATGACTGGTATGTGGCCCATATGACGCTCTTTGAAGATCTCAACAAGGCAATCAAGGAACGATATGAGATGATTGAAAGCGCCGTTGAGGCAGAACGCCAATCCCAACACATGTCGCGTGCGTTTACTGAACGTATGGACGAGATGGTTGAAGCACGGGCAGCAGAAATGACCGTCGAAGAGGCTGAAACCCTCATTGAACAAGAAACGACTGAAACTCAAGAAGCCGTTGAAGAAGCGCCTGTAGAGGAAGCACCAGCTGAAGAGGCTGAAAGCGCTCCAGAGGAAGATTCAGCGGAAGTCGAATCAGCAGATGATGCAAGTGAAGAACCCGCTGAAGAACCAGCGGAAGCGCCTGCAGACCAAACATGGAATTCGGATGTCGACCCTTGGGCTGACAACTGAGGTGAGCCATTTTGGCAGGTCTCGCCCAAGGAGGGCTTGCGCCAGTAGCGACATTCGCTCTCTCAGGCGTGGTAATTCTTACTGGGCAATCGCTTGGTCTTGACCCTCTTCATGGATTGTTACCTCTTCTTGGTGTTCTCTGTCTTATGATCGCAGTCTTTTTTGCCAATTTTTGGAGAGATCCAGACCGTCCAATTCCAAAGGATTCGGGCGTGCTCGTGTCACCAGCCGATGGCCGTGTGATGTTTGTCCGCCGAGAAAGAGCAAATGGACGCCGGCCTTCAAAAATCGAACGAGAAAAAGAATCCATTGAGCAAGATACGTTCACTGGCGATTGGTACCCAGAACCGTGCAATGACCCACTTTCCTTTGAAACCGAGCAGCGCTTTGTCGCTGTTGAAAATGAACCCCAGGATACAGATGTTTGGCGAGTTGCGATATTTATGTCCCCACTCGATGTCCATGTAAATCGAGCACCGTTTGCATCGACCATCATCGCTATGGAGCATCGAACAGGAAAAGGTCGTCGACGCGGTCCATTTGCTCCTGCCTTTCGTAAGGAGAGCGAATACAACGAGCGTGTCCGGACCATCTTTGAATCAGAAGACGGAAAGCGTGTTGAAGTGATGCAAATTTCAGGTGCACTTGCTCGAACAATCATCCCGTGGAAGGGGATTGGCGATACACTCAGGCGAGGTGAACGGTACGGGATGATTCGGCTTGGCAGCCGGGTCGACGTTCGTGTCCCTGCTGCATACTATGAGCCACAAGTAATCTCAGCAGACGCCCAAGATCCAAAATTTCCGAAGGGTCAATTTGTCAAGGCTGGTTCGGACATAATTTTCAAAAGAATTCTTGAGGAAGAATAAGTTGGGTGATGCTATGGGATTGAAGAAGGGGCTCACAATCTTAGGAGATGATTCCAAGAGCCTAAAGATTCACGATCTCGTGAAAGCTCCGGCAAATACGCCTTGGGCAAAGGAGCGCCAACAATCNTGGGANGCATCGTTTCCAGCGACTGTTTATTCAACCCCAGAGATGACAACCGNTGGAGAACCNTGCTCNGCTGTCACNGTTATCCTCCGTACGAAAGGATGCCATTGGTGGTGGTCATCTGGCTGTACGTTNTGTGGTTATTTTAACGATACNCGGGATGATGTANNCAGCGANGATNTACACGCACAATGGCAATTTGCAAAAGACAAGTTCAACAATTTNGATGGACATGCCATGATTAANGTCTANACGTCTGGATCNNTGCTTGAAGACCGGGAAATCCCTGTCGATTTCCAAGAAACCGTTCTCAGAGATTGTTTTGAACTTGGAAAGGAANTGATNGTTGAGAGTCGNACTGAACAAATCACTGAAGAAAAATTAGCTTGGGCTACGTCCATTAACCCGAANTTTACNGTTGCCATCGGTCTTGAAGCCTANGACGATGAAGTTCTTCGCTTCCACGTGAACAAAGGATTCTCGGCTGCCTCATGGGANCGAGCAGTTGAACGACTTCAACAATTCAACCTCAGAGTCAAAACATATCTNATGTTCAAACCTCCNTTTATGNGTGAAGCTGACGCACTNGACCANTGTGTCAANTGGATNGANGCNGTGGCGGAACAAAGCGATGAGATTTCAATTAACCCNATGAACATTCAACGAGGGACCGTAATCGACCGNCTCCACCGTCACAGAGAATACCGCCCTCCTTGGCTTTGGTCCTTGGTCGAGCTCATTCAGAAGAGTCATCACATNGTTCACCCAAATGGCGGAGTTAACGGCGATTCNGACCAAATTTCCCGTCTNATTATCCATCCNACTGCNGGTGGAAAGATACGNGGCTCGCACAACTGTGGTGAATGCGATGGAGAGGTNGTGGCNGCCATCGAGCGNTACGCAGTCTCAGGNTCGCTTGAGGAATTTCACGGGCTTGATTGTGTGTGCAAAAAACGCTGGCATCAAGANTTGACAAANGACCGTTCGATTCCNGTTCCACTCGGCACNTCAATGCCAAGGCGGGGGTCACTCATCAACATCCTTCGCTCACCTTAGNNTGCACAAGATACCCTACNGTCCAATGGCGCNCTTGGTGAATGTTTATCACCGCGCTTCGAGTCGCAGGCATGTCCATCTTGGGCACGTGAGGGCATCTTATGTCGAACAGCACAGAACTCCCCGATGCGGTTATTGGAACCGCAGAACCATCCTCCAGCCGGATTATTCTTGTATTGCTNTCAGTCGTTACGATTGGGATGTTTGGACTGTTTAGNACAATCTTCGGATGGGACAANATTCCCGTTGTCGGAGATATTGTGCCCTTGATGTCAAATCTNGGCGGTTCAGGAATTTGGTATTACTTACTTGGCTTCATCATTGGNCTNGGAGCAATTGTGTCGACACTCGCAGGAGAGGTCCTCGCAGANTGAGGTGGCTNAGATGTACGCAGTATTCATTTCCCTCATTTTCTTTTTTACAGTNGTNGGNTTCGCAACATTCTATGTCCANCGCGGCATTGGAAACATGGCTGAACCNATGCGACAATTCGGCCTNTTCNTNCTGAACAAAGCTCCCGCNGGTNTTGTTGATNTGTTTAACGATGACAAAGGAAGCGGATCNAAAACNTGGATGAACTTTGGAATGATTTGGCTTACATTCGCAGCCATNGGGACNTTCCTCGCTCTCTGGCATGACTATGANGCNAGTGCNTTGAACTCACTTGCGAGCATTGGCTGGGAGTACGACGACGGAAGCGCTCTCAACACATTTGTTGATGTTACCTTGATGACGGGCTTAATGTCGATTCTCATCGGTGGNGGACTTGTAGCAGCAGCCCGTGCAGGAGCGGGCCGCCTTGCCAGTGAAGCAAACGCCAGCCTCACTGCAATTCTTTTCTCTGTGCTTACCATATCATCGCTGATTCTTCCTANCATTCTCGGGCTCTTGTTCGANCTTTCAGCAGCGAATGAGGNGTTCATACGAGATCTGTTCATGCACACNCTGCGTTCGTTCATTNTCATGGCTGTTATGATTAACGTTCTCTTGACCGTATCTCANCGAAAAAGCGAGGTTGTATCTGCGAGCAATTGGTTCATGTTCATGGCGCTTGCATCGTTTATTTTTGGATCCCAATTCNGATTCTTCGGGGAACTGGCAAATTCCACTCAGACCGTTTGGCTAGGNGAGCGCATGTCCCAATCATGGACGATTATTGCCTTGATTTTTGCAGTTGCCTACCATGTTGTNCCACGTGCTGCAAGCCGTCCAATCTGGTCTGATTCGATGACGAAAGCAAGTCTNCTTCTTCTCTTCTTTACGCTCCCACCGTTCATGCTATCCTCGGCAGATGCGGGAATNTTGCTNGAGAACCTNGGTGCNATTNTGATGACGNTNGCACTCTTACCAATCCTTGCAGGGTCCGTNAACATCNTGATGACTTCACTNGGCAACGCTACCGGNGTTGTTTCACGCCCNGGAGCATTGGCTGCNACCCTTGCNATGGTGTTCTTTCCCTTGTATGCNATNGGAGGATANTTCACTTCATTGGACGTTTTCATTGGCCTCGGAGCCCTNAACGATATGGCAGAAACTGTTGACATTGGCTTCATGTGGACCGTTGGAGGTTTGATGGCTGTTGCCTGTGTTGCTGAATCGTATCCNCTNGCAGGAGACAGNCAACTCGCTTCACCATCGTCTGCATCGTTGTCGACGATGATGATNGCTTTTGGTNGTGTTACATCAACCGTAGCAAAACTGATGGGCGACTTTACTGAAAAAGCGCTCCTTGATTCAGGAAGCGAAGANGTCGTCATGACNGANGGAGGCTTCAGTTTAACAGCAGCAGTCTTGTTTTACATCGGATCAATTGGTATCATCNTGTTGTTCCTCAACCTCATTCGNACNTCGGTTGGTGGAATGAAGGTCGATACATCCGTATCNACAACCTCAGATATTTCTCGATATTCGATGCAATTAGGNGANTCNTCAATNCGCAAATTGTTGCAGCGAGGCGTCGGNGTCGANACNATNCTTGTTGTTGGAGCAGACGTNGAAGACGACGGNGGGATGACCATCATCGATGTNTCCTCNACATTGCANAACGATGAAATCGACGAGTTCCCNGTCGAGAAGAATGAATTGGAGATGCTATCGGATTATCTCGCAAAGAAGGAAATGAGNATCTNTGAATTCTTCCGCTCCATCGATCTNGATGACTCAGGNCTCATCGACGGCTATGAACTTCAACAAGCGCTNNGNNCGGCAGAGATTGCNGATNTNCCACCNTGGGACNTNTCAAAACTGATGNAATTTGTTGACNTGGATGGNGACGGNCGAGTGAACCTTCCNGAGCTCGATATTGCAATTACNCGAATCCGAACAGGCNCAACNGAAGAAGAGTGAGGCGAGGCGGTAATTCCGTGCGTATTGGGTTGGTTGGGAAACCAAATGTGGGAAANTCNACGTTCTTTGCAGCGNCCACGCTCATTCCTGTCGATATTGCAAACTATCCATTTTGTACCATAGAACCCAATGTTGGATTTTCGTTNATTCCNAGNCGCCAACCATGCCCATGTGGAAGTTTGCGAAAACGACTCGAGGAAGACGGCCGGGTACAGTTTTCAGATGAACGTGGAGGAAGCATATGTTCACCCCGCACAGGTACGTGTGAAGGTCACCAACGCTACGTACCTTGTATGCTGGTCGATGTTGCAGGACTTGTTCCCGGGGCAAGCCAAGGGCGAGGTCGTGGGAATGCATTCCTTTCCGACCTCGCAGAGTGTGATGCGCTGATTCAGGTCATCGATGTTGCTGGGACAACGGACCTTGAAGGGAACCCGACTGGAGTGAAAGCCACAAAGGAGCAAGCCATTGAACAAGCCCTTGCTGAAGTGGAATTCCTGACCAGTGAGCTCGACGCTTGGCTCCTGGGTCTCGTCAAGGACGGCTGGTCGAGGGGTGCTCGCAGAATCCAAGCCGAAGGAGTGAAAGGATTCATACAGTTCTTACAAGAACGACTGTCTGGACTTGGGGCAACGGATTCAATATGCCAGCGTTCCTTCGATGCATTCGCTCAACAGCATTCTGACATGACATCTCCATGGGATTGGTCGGACGACGTGTTGACACTTCTTGCATCCTCAATTCGTAAGCACCTCTTCCCCATCTTTGTGGCTGGGAACAAAGCAGATCTTGCACCAGAAGGCGTATTGGACCACCTCCGAAACGTACTTCCCTCGTTTACGCCATGTTCTGCTGAAACTGAACTTGCACTCCGACAAGCGGGGAAGGCAGGATTCATCACCTATACTGCTGGAGATTCCTCTTTCGAACTCTCCGACAGTCAAACGATGAACGATGCTCAGGTGAGAGGTCTGTCTGTGTTAGCAGAACGTTTGAAAAAATTAGAGGGTACTGGTATAATCAAACTACTTGATCAAGTTCTGTTCGATGAGCTTCAGAGAATTGTTGTTTACCCCGTTCAAGATGAAAGTCAATGGACGGATGGTGATGGGAATGTATTGCCTGACGCGCTTGTTGTCCAAAATGGGACTCAAGCCAAACAATTGGCATACAAAGTCCATACTGACTTGGGTGATGGATTCATCAAAGGCGTGGACGGAAGGACGCGACGAATTGTTGGTGCAGAGCATGAGTTATCGGATAGTGATGTCCTCCGAATCCATTCGAAATGAGATTCAGTGACCTTTCGGACGATCATAATCCGGCGTTAAGCGGGATAGATTGCTCGAGTATCTTGCTGCACTTGTGAAGAAGAGAACGATTGAGGCTAAGGTGAGCAATGTGAGCATAATCAGCATGTACCATCCCCAAGGATTTACACCGCGAATTGTCGTGATGTAGATTCCCCACAAGACTGTGAGGTACAGGAAGGGGCGATAACGTCGGGTTACCGTACTAAGACGAGCCGACTTCAATGTGTCATCGTAGAAGTTTGCAACATCTTCTTTGCTGACTAATCCATGTTCAATTCCACATCGTGAGCAAACTTGTGTGTTGGGACCGTTACCATGAATGAAAGATTCACGAGGGTAGGTTCCTGAGCAGAGTCGACAGATTGGCATCTTCTTCCCTCACTCTTACCCAATTACTGCCGTCATTTCAACCATGCGCTCAATACTCTAGGAATTTTGAAAGGATGTGTCCTCCAAATTGACTTCCGACGGATTCTGGATGGAACTGAACTCCAAAAACTGGTCTCCCTTTCGCACGGAACCCGAGAACCAGTGATTTTGTATCGTCAGTTGCATCGACGATCAGGTTTGATTCCCCGCTAACATCAGCAGTAAGGTGGGTTAGAGAGTTGTATCGTGTCATTGAAACATCATCCAATCCCTCAAACAAAGCCTCGCCTTTGTGCAAGCATTTCACAGGGGTGCCATGCACAGGCCCAATTGGGCTTGGGACCAAGCTCAGCCCTGATGACACACCGATTGCTTGGTGCCCAAGGCAAATCCCGAGCAGCGGCGGTGCATCGCCAGAGAGGGACAGCTGAGCAAATTCCATTGTCAGTCGACTGTCACTTGGCCACCCTGGTCCAGGTCCGAGGATCACGTGCGAAGGCTGCAATTCATCCAGTAGTTGCTGAGCTGTGTATTGTGTCTCACGCCGCCCAGAAATGACGTTCACATGGTGTCCTAAGCCACATACGTCGTGAGCAATGTTGTAAGTAAACGAATCCAAATTGTCAACAAGGAGAACTGCATTTTTCTTGAATGATTCTGTGTTGATTGTTGCACTTACTTCATGGGTTTTTTTCTCGCTCTCAAGGGGGAGAGGATGAATCCCGAGACTCTTCACTGGGTTGGCCTGAACGACTTCTTCAAGCCATCCGCAGGATCGTAAAAGGGCGTTCGCCTTCCATTTTGCTTCTGCAACCTCCGACTTTGGATTTGACGCAATCGTAATTCCTCCTCCTGCCGTCACTCTCGAATTCCAAACATTTCCTTTCTTGTGAAGTTCTGCTGTTCGGATGAGAATGTTCCACGATGAGTCTCCTGTCAATGGATTAAACCAACCCATCGATCCAGTCCAGAAGGAACGTGGTTTTTGTTCCAATTCGTCGATTGCCGCACATACGACAGTACGTGGACAGCCGGTGATTGAGCCTCCAGGGAATACATTCTCGATTGCGTCAAAAAGGTCAATGTTTTCCTTTAATCTGCCTTTGATTCTTGATACCAAGTGCTGGACTTCAGCATATGCCTCAACATCAAACCGTTCCACCCAGACTTGATTCGGGTGAGCGATTTGTCCAACATCGTTCCGCATCAGATCAACCAACATGCGGTGTTCTGCTCTTTCCTTCTGGTCGGATATCATATCTTCCCGTAACAGTAATTCCTCTGCCTCCGATGCCCCTCTTGGCGCAGTCCCCTTGATCGGAGCCGTTGTAATCACTCCCCCTTCTGTTGAAAGCAAGGATTCTGGCGATGCTGAAACAAGTGCAAACCCCTCATCCTCCATGTGTAGAAAGCCTGAGTACGGTGCCGGATTTGATGCAACAGAATGAGAAAAAACATGCCAAGGCTCTGTCGTAATCTCACCTTCCCAAGAACGCCCGTAATTTAGTTGATACAACTGACCATCGACAATTGATTCCTGTACTGTTTTCACAATTTTTTCATGTTCTTCATCTGTACAGTTCGAGACCGGTTTCTTTCCATACGTCAGTTCGGGTGAAAAACTGTGAACAGGTTCATCTTCCAAACAACGTTCTGATTTCACTTTCCATTCCGAATCCGTAGACATGACGACGAGTCTATCCTCATTTTTCAAGTGAACAATGCATCGATTAACCTCCCATAAAACGCACAGTAAGTCATCTTTTTCTGGGAGGTTTTGCAAACGAATCGGTTGAGTCATTTGCAGTAAATCATACGACAATGCTCCGGCCCAAAAAGGATTCTTGAAAGGTGTTTCATTTGTGGAGGAACTTGGAAAAGATACCTCGCCAGCATGACATAATTCTCTCAAACCACCCGCAAGTGAAAAATCAGAAATTGAACGATCTTCTTCCCATGCTTTACCGTTCCAAATTTCTCTTTGGAACCTGAATTGAATTCCCTCTTCAATTCTTGTCTCGCCAGAAAGAGGAGAGTGTTTTCCAGCGCTCGGTAAATCATCTCTCGATGGTTGCCGAACAATGACTCTCGTTGTCGTAGGCCCACAAAGCAGAGAAAATTCAGAAAGATAACTTGCAGGGCCGGCTGAAATTAACATAAGTTCGTCCGGTGAACCAAAAGAACCGGCTTGGTTCCCAAGAAGGCCGTGTTCAATCAAATGGTGGCGCGCAGACTCCAAGGTGATCATGTCCACACATCCTCCCAACTCCGATCATCATTGTACTTCGTGTTAAGAATTGATGCACACAGATCAAAAAGCCGAGAACCCTCATCACCAATCGGCTCACCGTCAATGGTATCAATCCCAAAAACGCCAACTCCGCTACCCACCGCAACAGCTTCGACGCAGCGGGCTACAAGTCTCTCGTTCAATTTGCCGGTTTGTATATGGTATCCAGCGGCAAGCAANGAGGAGCGNATTGCATCGAGCGTAATNGAATCAACGGAATTCGGTGAGTTGCTGTGCCAGATCACTCCATCTTCATCAAGAATGAGTGGCGTACAGCGGTCTGCATCAACGATGCAGTACTCATGGACCATGAGGGCCAAATCTGCACCAAGATTCTCTGCATGCTCTCGAGCGTCAAAATAAGCGTCCCATGCCCCATGTTTGGTTCCAGCGACACGCTTTGCCCAAACTGGGCTAGGAAAAGTCACAGCATCAACACGTTCATTCTCAAGTGCGAGGGGGCGATATGACAGATTGAGGTCCAGTTGACGAGATAATTCAATCCTCAATAGTCCCTCGTCGAATTGAGGAGGTTTTTTTATCAAAAGTTCCATAATCGATTCTTGAGTGATGTCTTTCGTATCGATTCTCAACCTTGCAGCATGAGCATCCAATCTACTCAGATGATTTTCCAGTAAAAACAGTCCGCGACGCTTTGAGAACCTCATGGTCGTAAAAACCGACGAGCGAGGACCCTTGCTATCCTCGGTCATGGAATGCCCTTACCGCACTATGCCTTGAGCATCTCGGTATTACAACAAGTCATCAAGGAATGATGTGTCAATACCAGTTTCCGATTTTTTCTGTGGCTTTCCAACGTTAAGATCGTTTAGTAGAGTTTCGTCAACTGGGCTCCGAATGGGGTTCATGACGGGCCGTTGTGACACGTATTGTTCTCGACCAATGTCTTGACGTTCGATTCGATCTGCTGCATCAAACAGTGAATCCGTCTGGAGCGGGGCGGCTGGAGGAGGAGGTACCGTTGTCTGGGGTGCCGTATCCCAAGGGTCGTCACTAATTCCCCATGTGGCAGTTTGAATTTCCCACTCCTTGTCTTTTTGTGACTTGGAATTTCGTCCACGGACAATGGCGAGTAACAGGAGGAGAGAGAGGATAGCAAGGCCTGCAACAAGGAGATTTGGAGTTGTCAAAAGCGATTCAAGATTGTTCTCTGAAGTGGTCTCTTCGGCAACTTGACCAGTGGAGTCGAAAGGCGGAATNCTCTTTGCNTCNACGGATTTNCGTTCTAAATNATCGTCAAATGTTGTCACAGATATGTACCAATCCGNGTCGTTGGAGAGGTCAGAGAATTCTGCTCTGGTGATCAGGAAAGAATTTCCGATGGTTTGATTGACGTACGTAGCATCCGAACTATCGCTATAATCCTCAGAGCTGATGTGTATTTTGTATCCTTTAACATTCAAATCGTTGGAATGATTCCACGTGACAAGGATGTTTGTTTCTTCCACCCATATCAGTGTAATACCTTCTATACTGGGGAGGTAACCGCCCGGGTCCGTAACTCCGTCATCAACGGGTTGCGTTGAGACAACTGTCAAATCCGTTTTGATTGCGTTCGCCGATGAATCAACAGGAACGACGGCGACCCATGTTTTCAAGCCGGGGAGGACTTCGATGTCTCCTGCAAGCATTGAGATTGTGATGGGGAAGGATGGATCCCTATCCAGAATCAACGAGGGAGTATTCGGTCCGTCTGCACCTATTCCAACGCTTGAGAAAGCCCACGATGCGGCATACACTTCGTATTGAACGACGTCACCTGCTGGAGAGAGATCAAATTCGAGGTGAAGGGCCATACCATCGTCGTTGGGGCGATCACTCAACGTGATGTTCTCAAGACGAGGCGGTGGTGTTGTATCCTCGAAATTATTCACNGGCACCACACTGGCCGAAAGGAGTGAATCTGTATACACATTTCCTTGCAAGTCATGAACTGTGACTGTGACAAACAATTCAATTCCTGGTTGAATGAGTTGCGGAGTATCTGAGAGTCCAAATTCTTCGGCTTGGGCCACAGCGCCGTAAAGTGCAGTGTTCAGCGTCAATTCGATTGGATTTTTGTCCTCATCGATCCACTGCTTATCGATGACAACGCAACCACATTTTGCGGGGTCATCTCCGTAAGCATTCCAAAGGTATCCAATATCATCAACAGGTTTGTCTGCAGCCCAAACCACATATTTGCTAAAGTCTCCTGCATCAGATATTGACCATACGACATCGATTGCAGTGCCATCATCATCCGGGTGATCGTATGCTTGAATGCTCTCAATACGAGTCGGGGGCATTGCTGCACCGTTCGAATTGTCAATCGGCGTTGCAGTTACAATCTCAACATCATTGAGGTTGCTGTTTAACCAAGTATCGAAAGCAACAACTCCGATATAATACTCCAAATCATTCGTCAATGGTAGGCCGTCAATCTGNGAGACGATTGTTGAATTGTCCTCACAGTTGTTGACAATCGTTGATTCAGAGAATCCTGCAACAGAGGTTGGTTGCGTGGCAAACACAACTCCTGTGATCATGTATACCACGTAATAGGCACAATCATCAGCGCTGCTTGCGTCCCATCCAACTGTAATACGGCCGCCTTCATCGTCCGGTGTATCAATGGCCCAAACGTTTTCTAATTTCGCTGGTGGAATACCATCGTTCACTCCGCCTGTTGGCACCACAGGGCCAATGATTGTTGCATTCATCAAATCCTCTTGACCTGTGGTATCTACGCACGTAAATCCAAGCCAGTAAGGCCTCCCTGGGTCAAGATTAAGGATGGTTGTGTTTCCTTCGGTTGGCAACACTGAAGTTTCAACCGACAGTCCCAAAATATTCGTCATTTGCTGAGTTGAAGTGTAGATCCGCGTTTCAAGGAGATCAATCGCTTTGCATCGCGCCCACTCTGTCTCAAGGTCGCCTGCAACGCCACCGTCAAGTGGTTGTGCAGTTGCCCACTCAGGAGGAGTTGGAACTTCATTGCTTGTTGTNACCGGTCCGAAAACCTGGCTCGGTAACCCATACCGTCCGTCGTTGTATTCGACAACAACAAGGGCATAGTAATCCACTCCATCGATAAGCGGAACCCCGTTTGCTGTTGTGACATCTGCTCTCAACCTGCTGTGAATGGATTCGGATTTGTCGATGATTCTACCAACCAGATCGATATCGGTCGGTAGACCAGTCCAAGGTTGGTCGCTTACNTAGACCAAATAACGACTGAAATCAGAATCGTGAACAAGGGTCCACTCAACGGTTAGCGTACCGCCACCATCATCCGGCCGATCATACATGTCTGAGATTTCAACCGGCGTGTCCAACCGAACCCAATCGTAGGTTAATCTGACCTCGATCGACCCGTTTGAAGGTGCGATGAGTTTGATTGGAACAAATCGGGTTCCGTTAATGAGCTGCCCATTGTTTATTGCCAGCTGAAGCCCGTCTTGAACACCGGTACTGTCGTTCAAACCGAGGACAGCATCGTACCGAAGCTTCGTTGATTGTGCCCAGACAGCCGCGTTGGATACAGGCGACGTCATAATCAGAGGCACGGTTTGGAACATCAGACCGTGCACTCCAGGCTGGCCAACCGATGCATTAAGCAGTACAGGCTCGTTCGGTGACACGAGCTCTATTGCGTAGCCAGGATGCGTCATGTTTGAGATATCCATGAATTGGGAATTAAACCCAATATTGAGAGGATTCGCATACCGTGCGGTTTGACTTTCCATCTCATCAAATGCGCTCGCTGGCGTCCAACCCCGAAGACCTGCATCGCTTGTCGTTAGCCAGAAGCCATTTGCTCCCACGGCGACGTTGGTTGGATTTTGGACGGTGGCAGATTTGACAGAGGAGTGGGCCTCCGTGTGNGNCTCTACGATNGCCATCGCATTAAGACCCATGAGCATGAGATGTGTTCCATCGCTGCTCATTCTGTAGACAGGCCACGAAGGAAGCTGGAAACTGGCTAAGCCATCCTCAAACTCGTCACTGAGACCATCGTAATGGACCATTGGTCCGACGTCGGTTGCGATGTGCAATCCCGCATAATCAGAAGCGACGGCTGTAACATAATTCGAAGGAAGTTGATCGAATCTATGTGTAGAGAGGACACCATTCGACGAAGAATCGAGAATTGAGACGCCCGGTCGTTCCGAGCCCGCACCATCGTGACCGACCACAAGTTGGACTGCTTGGTTTACAGTAGGAGGTGAGTAGGTTTCAATTGACCATACAGAATTTCCAACCAGCCCATCTGCGCTGGTATTGGTGTTAATCGCCCCGGTCGCTGGTACATACTGCGTAAGACCACTGGCAGAAGCGATGTAGAGTGTGTTGGAGAGGAATTTGACATCTTCGATGTTTGATGAAGGTAGACCATCTGCAGTCGTCAGTGGATTATCCCAATCGTCAGTGGTCACGTTCCATCGGGCAATACCGTTCTGTGTTGCTACGTATACGTGATCGGGCGAGAATGCAAAGCCTTGGATGTTGTCTGAGGGCAGCCCGGAGAGAAGTTGACCACTTCCAAATTGTCCAGCAGCGATGTCGAAGGTTTGCATTCCCGCCGAGGTTGCAAATGTACCAAGCAATCCAACGTACATTGTGGATACTCCGTTGGATACATGCATGTCCAAGTCACCAAGACTGTTGTGAATTGATCCGGATTCTCTGAGCAAAGACCCGGTTGTTGTGTTGAGTGTGAACAGTCCGCTTCCTGATGTTGATACGTAGATATTGGTTCCATCAAGAAGCATATCTTGTATTGTAGTGAAGAACGGTAAAGACCACCCCTCTTCCCAATCGATTCCTCCGCTTGAGTTGAAGGCTCCTTGGAGTATGCCTGCGGAGCCTTGGCCTCCACCGTTCGGGGATTCAGTAGCGATCCATATCTTCGTTCCATCACTCACCATTGAGCGAACGTTACCACTTACCAATGCAGGCAATTCAAAAGCAGTATACAGCCCTGAGCTTCCCAAAACATCGACACGAGAGTAACCGCTGGCAGCTCCGGCCTGTCCAATAAGCCATTCCGTTCCGGTGTGTTTGACCGAAGTTACAGGCGTACCGACACGCTGTAGGCTGGCTTGTCCCGTAACGGAACCTCGGGTTGAGAGAACAGCAAAACCTCCTGACTCATCGTATCCTACTACGAGTTTCCCATTCGAGTAGGACATAGCATCGAGCCACATTGGATCCTCAGGTAGGTTGTTTGCGGCAGCAGTCAATTTTGGAAGCCATGATCCTGCAACTGTGTCGTATTTCGATATACCCTGATCGTCCTCATCATATCCGACGTAGAGGGTAGCAACAGAATCGCATGCTACGGCAGCAACCCTTCCATTGCTCAAGACAGATGTGGTAAATGACCCTACAACAGAGGAACTGTTCAAATCCATGGAAACGATTCCACCGTTGTTGTTGAGCAGTCCAATGTAGACATACGAACCGCACTGGCTCATCGAGAGAGGGTAGCCATTAGGGATTCCATTCTGTCCGGTTTCAACCGTTGACCATGCACCCGTTGAACCATCCAAATGGCCAATAACTCCACGCTGGAAACCACCCCACCAAGCAAATGTGGCGGTTCCAACAAGTAGGTGCTGTCCATCGGTCCAGAGTTCACCAACCCAGTCTCCAACGTTGTTCGGTAGACCGTTGCCCGGTGTCCATGTGGATTCCCATGAAAATGTGGTTTCATTGAAGCGTTCGACACCGTCTTCGGTCGCAAAGAGGACAAGTCCATCGTATTCAATGATCTCTCGAATTGGGAATTCAAGATTGTCCCAGAATCCAAGCTTGGCCCCGCTTGGACTGTAGACTTCAAGACCGAGTTCGCCCCACGAAACCCATGTATGGCCACTCGAGGATTGATACGCCGTCACTCGGTCAACTTGGCCCGATGGTAAAACGGAAGTGTTCCAAGTGCTTGTGGGTAAATCGTATTGGACAATACCTCCACTACCATCTTGATTCCCACCTTGTCCTGAAACGACACTCGCAAACAATGTATCGCCCAAGATTTCCAAGCCTGCAATATCTCCACCGTTCTCACCAATGCGTTGTCCAGCATCAATCGGCGTTATGGACGTAAAGTTTGCAACATCTATTCCATAAATGCTGTCACTCGAGCCTCCTTGGTGGTAATACATCGTGTAACCATACATCGTTAAGTCGAACGGATCACCGTTCCCGGAGTAGAGTGAGTTTGATTTTTCAATGTCGTAGAACTCTGTTCCATTGGCTGTTCCAAGGAGTTGGAAACCGTCTTGTCCACCAACCCATATGTAGCCTGGTCTGATGTCCGCTATCAGGCTTGTAACATCCTCGTTGCCGTTGTCAAGGGCATTGTCTTCGGTCCATGTGGAAAGCCACTGACTGTTGGCGATGTCCCACCTTGCAACACCGATACCTGTTAGCCCGATGTAAGCGATGTCGTCAATAATCTCAACAATCGCATCATCTGTGGAAGCGGTTGCTTCCCATTCTCCATCNACGGAAAAACTGCTTTTGTCAATGAGGCCTACGCCACTAAACGTGCCTCCNAACACAGTNGTGCTGTTTACGCCAACTGCATATGTCCCCCANTTNGGCATNCCATCGTAAACNTTGAGACANTCATCGATTGCGCCGCTGCTCGGGGTATANCGACAGACNCCGATGTTTGTTCCTGCATACATCCAGTTGCCATCGAGTTCAAAATCAAAGTGCTGGGAAGGACGGCGAGTCCAGTCGTTTCCNACNGTTGTAAGTTGACTCATTGAGGANCCATCCCAGATGAATCCTCCNAGTTGGGTTCCNATCCATAGGTCGTTTCCGTTCCCCTCGAGCGCNTACACTGTATCGGAGGTCATGATGCTGTTATCAGAATTCAGNGGNGTGAGGATTTCTCCCGTTGAAAGGTCTTTTCTTGCAACACCNTATCCTGTAAGCCCCATGTGNAGTACATCGCCGACAACTGCAACCGGGGCNTTGTCCACGCCGTTCACACCTGTTGANCCCCACGCCGCAAGGAATGTATCGTTGGCGATATCATATCGAAGCAAGCCTTCGTCCGATGACCAATACCCGACTCCTCCATANGTTGCAACTTGTCCAGTTAGCAGGTAATCAGAGGTAAGGAGCGTTGCAGACCCGACTGCAGTNGAGTCAACATCCGCTCGGTANGCGGCNTNCTCTTGTATGAAAAGAATCTGACAACCCTGAGTTGTTGTACAATCACCNACTGCTGCGATATCNACAATATACTGTGAATTGGAGTTCTGGTCTTGGCCAGCAGGNATATTGGTTCGGATGGATCCGTTCTCAATCAANAACAGACCGTCAGTCACAGTCCCTGCAATGATGGTGTCCGCTGCGATGCCAAGAGAAGTGACNGCATCACCNANGTTGATTGGTGTAAGCCATACGGANGATGCAACATCNAACCGATCGATCGTCTCTGAAGAATANCCNGCGGTGTAGAGGATTCCNTCGTGNTCAAGNGCATCGGTTAGATCNGCTCCTGCTGGGCCACTNGCTAGAACAATTTCTCGGCCGACGTTGCTTTGCATTGTAGCATCGATAAGGACAAGTCGCCCACCGTCNGATGCNACGTGCTTCATGGANGATGGTGCNCGATCACCGGTTGGAGCCCAAGCGAANAGGGCGTTGTAATCCGANTCAACAAGATTCAGGTCGTTNAGTGCAATGGATGAACCAAAGACACCNGTTGTCAGATTGTATCNGAGGAGTTGATCACCNCTCATGATGTGGAGAGTGTCCTGGAAAGCCTTGATTCCCGNTACGAAATTGGANGGCAACCAATTCNCATCANTCCACGTAGCNAACCANAATCCGGAATTCCAGTTGTAGCGNGCAAGCCCNTTNTCTTCGGATGCGAAGAGTAGNTGGTTNCCACCNGTTTCGATGATTTTTACATCGTCGCTGTGCAAAACATTTGCCGAACCCCAAACGGACAGNGCTTGGTTATTGTTCANATTGTAGCGCCCTACCCCGTCGTTTGTGGCAGCATACAGTATTCCGTTTTGCTCATGCAAGTCATTGACCTCTGTGGGACTGGGCCAACTGTTCGACGATGACGAAATGACTTGGCTCCATGCATTTGAAGCATCGAGTTTGAGAAGCGCCCCATCGTTCGTCATCACATAGATGCCCGAAGCGAGGACTTCGAACAAGGCGATATCGAAACCTGCATCCGGGAGGCCGTCGCTAACAGTCCCGTCAACGTGTGAGATTAATTTGAACATCCCATTTTCAAAACCAACATGGAGGTTGTTGTTTGGACCGATTGCAACACCAGCGATGCTGGAGCCAAGTTCATCAAAGTTGTAGAAGTCAATGAAAGCCGGGTCGTTGTTTGCATCGAGAACAAGAATCGATGTTTCGCTTTGGAGATACAACTGCCCAGTGGATTGGTGTTGTACTGCACCGTAAAGTGGGATTGAGACGGGTGTGAATGATGCGATTGGATCAACAGGGGCAAGAGCCTCAAAGGTGAGTTCTGTAATTGCCGCATCGGAGGGGAGCGTCCAACCTGCTCCTGAAGCGCTGTTAGGAGACAATCGGTCCGAGTAAGGGTTTGCACCATCGAAGGTATCGGAAGCTCCCAGAGCACCTAAACCTCTCCAGTCAAAGAGGTTGACACCGATGTCGTTTGCCACGAGTAGGGGCTGATCAATCATCAAACCATTTGAACCGTTGACGTGTATTTGCAACGAAGCGTTTGAAATTTCAGCGCCCGGTGCAAATTCAAGAACCCAATCAGCTGTGGCTTGATTTGCGAGAATAGGGTCTGAACCAAGGACTGCATCAAGTTGAACCCACCCTGTGTCGTTGCTACCAGAAAGAGGCCAAGAAACGACATCTTCAGCTTCATGGGCAGATGCCAAAGGTACGCCAGCAAGGGCGACAGACCAGGACGCCAGGAGCATGAGCATTGTCAAGAAAACGGCTTTTTTCGAGCCTGCTTGGAAGCCACGCCGTTCGCTCATAGAGAGTATCCAATCTCTTGACTACATAAAGGCCCTGTGTCGTTGATAGAACAATACTTCATTCCAAGTCCGTTAATTGACCTTCTTCATTGACGAACAGAAGGCGGATGGTCGAGGTTCTTCCTGAGATTGCGCGGGGAGAACCAGAGATGGCAACAATTGTATCATTTGGACGTATTTTTTTGGCTTCATAGAGTTGTTTTACAGCCTCTGCAACCGTTGAGCGTGCACGGGATTTCTCCTCGACAATTAAACTCTCTACGCCGGGTAGAATCGTTGTCCGTCGGGCTGCTCGAATCCTGTTTGTCATGGCATAAATCGGGATTCTCGGACGGTGTGCGGCCATCAAACGAGCAGCGTTACCGTGCTCAGTACCAACAATCAGGTGCTTTGCGCTCGTTTCTCGAGCGATTTCTATGGCTGCGCCAGCGATGACCCGTGTTGAAACATAAGCTGCAAGGGCCGGAGGATCGGGCAATCCTTTGGTCGATTGTTCGACGGTTTCAGCGATTCTCGCCATGGTCTCCACGGCTTTCACAGGGTGTTGACCATTAGCCGTCTCTCCGGAAAGCATGACTGCGCTTACATGTTGCCGAATAGCGGTTGCAACATCGGTCACCTCTGCACGAGTTGGACGTGCATGATTTACCATGCTCTCCAGCATTTGAGTGGCAACAACAACCGGGGTGCCACGCTCGAGACATGCTGAGACAATTCGTTCCTGGGCAGCAGGAACTTCTTCCAGAGGGATTTCAACCCCAAGGTCGCCACGAGCAACCATGACGATGTCAGCCGACTCAACGATTGCAGTCAAATCTTCGAGTGCAGCGGGGTGTTCAATCTTCGCAACGATCCACGTGTGAACTCCAGCCGCCCGAATCCGCTCCTTTGCAGGGAGCAAATCATCTGCACTTCGGACATAGGATACGGCAACAAAATCCACGTTCTGTGAGAGTGCATGATCGAGACAGTCCAAGTCGTGCGGGCCAACAGCCGGCAATTTCACGAGAGTTCGAGGGACGTTGATTCCCTTACGCTCGGTTAGAATGCCGCCGTCTTCTACACGACAACGGACAATTTCACCTTCAAAATCAGGCGCTGAAAGTACCTCAAGACGGATTAAACCATCGGAGAGGAGGACAGGGTCTCCTTTCTGCAAGTCTTTGGACAAGCCACTCCACTCAACGGGCAACGTCTTGACCATTTCTCCAAGAATGGTCGTACTTTGCGGAGGCAGACCTTTTGCAAATCCACAATGAAGGTCAACAAGTTCACCACGCGATAGTTCTACTTCACCATCAAATCGTCCTAGTCGTAGTTTAGGCCCAGGTAGATCCGCGAGCAAACCGATGTGCATACCGGTTTGAGACTCAGCATCTCGGATGTTCTGAATCGTCTGTTCCTTTCCCTCAAAATCGCCATGCGAATAGTTGAGTCGTGCAATGTTCATGCCCGCTTGCATCATTTCTGAAAGGGTTTCAACGTTGTCGCTCGCTGGCCCTATGGTTGCAATTATTCGAGACCGCATTTGCTTCGCCTTGATTCCCTACGCATGGACATAATCAATAGTCCTTCCATAGAATACGGTTCTTGCAGTTAACATTCAGAACACTGAAAAAGTCATCAAGAACGAGCGAAGAATCAAACCCTTGATGCGCTCAAGGCTTCTTTGAGGGGAACATTGTGGATGATAAGAAAGACCAACTTCTTCGCAAGGAAGCGCTTGATTATCATGAGAAATCACCTCGAGGGAAAATCAAAGTCGTACCAACAAAACCTCATGCAACAGCCCACGAACTATCGCTCGCGTACTCGCCTGGTGTTGCTTACCCTTGCTTGGAGATTGCAGAGCGTCCAGAAGATGCTTATCGTTACACATCGAAGGGTAATCTCGTAGCGGTAATCTCCAATGGGACGGCCGTTCTTGGCCTTGGAAACATTGGAGCATTGGCAAGCAAACCGGTCATGGAAGGAAAGGGGCTTTTGCTCAAAACATTTGCAGATATTGATGTGTTTGACATTGAAATCGATGTCGATGATCCTGAGGAATTTATTCAAACAGTTGTCAACATTTCCAAGACATTTGGAGGAATTAATCTCGAGGATATCAAAGCCCCAGAATGCTTTGAAATCGAACGTAGGATAGCAGAGGCAACAGATATTCCGGTCATGCATGACGACCAACATGGCACCGCAATTATTTCTGGAGCAGCGTTGTTGAATGCCGTAGAATTACAAGGCAAAGAATTGAACAACGTATCTGTAGTTGTTGTCGGTGCTGGAGCCTCTGCGTTTGCCTGTGCTGAGCATTATGTTGCCCTCGGTGTAGAGCGCTCGAACATCAAGATGGTGGACTCGCAAGGCATCATCACCAAAGCGAGACTCGACCGCGGTGAATTGAATGTGTACAAAGCAAAGTTTGCAGCTGAATGCCCAGATGGGCAATTGGTTGATGCAATGAAAGGAGCAGATGTTCTGCTCGGGCTATCGAAAGGTGGACTTGTAACTCAAGAGATGGTTGCAGCAATGGCAGACAAACCCATTATCTTCGCACTGGCAAATCCAACACCTGAAATCATGCCGGAAGAAATCCTTGAGATTCGAGACGACGCCATCATCGCCACAGGACGCTCAGATTATCCGAATCAAGTCAACAATGTACTTGGATTCCCGTATATNTTCCGCGGGGCGCTTGACGTACGTGCTCGCGATATTACTCAAAACATGAAAATGGCGGCGACGCGTTCGCTTGCGGAGCTTGCTAAACAACCGGTTCCAGACTACATCTCAGCAGCATATGATGGGGCTACGATGGAGTACGGGCCAGAGTACATCATCCCGAAACCATTTGATCGACGTGTCTTGATTTGGGAGGCTTCGGCTGTCGCCCAAGCAGCCGTTGAGGAAGGTGTTGCTTCTGTTCCTTCTGNGGAGTTCTCACTGCAAACGTATCGCGAGAATCTTGAAGCTCGATTGGGTATGACGTACTCGATTATGCGCAGCATTATCAATCAAGTTCGCCGCCGTAACAAACGCATTGTTTTCCCCGAAGGCGACAATGAGAAAGTAATTCGCGCTGCAGCCCAACTGGCCGAGCAGAAAATCTGCAAACCGATCTTGCTTGGCCCAGTTGACCGAATCGCTCGGATGATGGAAGAAATGCATTTCAATTTCGATTATGAATCCTACGACCCGCGCTTTGATGAGCGGAGAAAAGGCGCTTACACCGATGCATTGTTCAAGCGAAGAAAGCGAAAAGGCGTAACGAGAGTTGACGCTGCCCGCCTCCTCAAAAGTCGTCCCTATTTTGCAAGTCAGATGGTTGAATCCGGTGACGCTGATGGTTTCGTCGGAGGAGTAAGTCGGAATTACAGCGACGTACTNCGCCCAGTCTTGGAAACGATTGGAGCCTCGAATGATGCACATTGCCTCATCGGATGTTACATGGTCACAATCAAAGGCAAGATTCTCTTCCTTGCCGATGCAACTGTGAATGTCTATCCAGACAGCAGAACTCTTGCAGAAATAGCAGTTCAAACTGCGAAGGTGGCTCGTAGATTTGGTGTCGATCCGAAAGTCGCTATGCTTTCGTTCTCCAATTTTGGAAGCACTCGGGCTCAACGAAGTGACCGGATTGAAGAAGCCGTTGAGATGGCCCGCGTCCTTGATCCAACGTTGGTAATCGATGGACCAATGCAGGCGGACACAGCCTTGGATTCAAACGTGCAGCAAGAATATCCTTTCATGGAGTTCACGGGTGCTGCAAACGTTCTGGTTCTTCCGAATCTCGCCGCTGCAAACATTGTCTATAAGATGCTTGAACAACTTGCTGACGCAGAAATGACAGGACCAATCCTTGAAGGAATGCAACACCCAGTTCAATTGGTTGCTCGCCAAGATGGCGTTCGTCACATCGTTAATATGGCTGCAATTTGCGTTGCAGATGCAATGCGTAAGGACTCTTACTGGGAGACATTGGCNAACAATCCATCCGACTCTTGAACACCATCTTCGTANGGNATNGAGGGNCGTCTTGGTCGCCAAATCGCCCCGGTTACGAANCCAGCGACAAGGCCCCCGAACAACANGTTTGCCCAACCATCAATTGCATAGGATTCGAATCCGCGAAGAACTGGAATCAGGAAAGAGGGAAGAACTCCAAGCACGGTTGTCCAGAAGATTTCGGTCCTCAAATTACCAACAACATCCGCACTCGTNGGGACTCGCCGTACCGGTTCCGTTCTTGNTGGGGAGAGGACAAATCGAATCACAGTGTTTGGAAGCGACCGATCGATGGGAATGTTTGATGTTGCGAATGATTCTGGTTTTCGAGGATGCATCTCAACTGCCAGTCTGTGGTGTTGGAGTGGTCCATTTGTCTCGATGGGTCTTGGCCGACCATCCATCATCCCTCCACGATGGCTGGTTGCCGCAGCATCGCTGAGAATTTCAACGACGCCCGGGTTGAGCTCAATCTCAGAGAAAGCATGATTCCACTCAGGGAATGAAGGTAACCGGACTTCAAGTGAATTGATTTCGTCGTTCGACTCGATTGCAGAAGCTATTCTTGTTCCTAGAGACTGAATCTCTGAAATGGTCAGCCCAGTCATTGGGTCATTGGAATCGTCTGGCTGCGATTCTTCACCAAGTAAGTCAGCAACTTGTCCACGGTTGATAGGTTGCTTGAGAATGTAAAATGTTGGTAATCGAACTTCATAACGTGGTCGTTGGCTTGCATAAATCCATCCGCCCTTGTCGCTTCCAAGCCATGAACTTCCAGAGGCGATTGGAATGAATTCTAACCCATTGACACTGATGTTCTTCACGAAATCACTTCAGTTGTTGTTCCATNGATTTGTACCATATCATGCCTTGCTCATGCTCTTCAAGAAGCTTGAATTGTTTGAAAGGAGAAATGGATCGCATGTAACCGAAGGCAGCGAAATCCACAAGGTTCGGCTTCTCGCCTCCAAAGAATGAGTGTCCTTCAAAGGAAGATGTGTAATCTGTCAGTAAATCATGCCAGAGCTTCTTTGGTGTACGCCCGTCTTTCTTTACACGCTTTCGTGCAATGATTCCCCACATGATTGGAAATCCTGCCCAGGCATAGAGCCTGCGAGAAATGAATCCAAATTTTTCCATTTTGGAAACACGGCGAGTCGTACTTAATGCTGCACCTAAGGATCCGTAGAGAATCGGAATGGTAGCACGCTTCCATGCCTCATCGACGTGGGCGAGCATGGAATCATATCGTTCATTTCCACTGTTTTGTGAAAGAGTACCGTTGTTGTACTTCTTATCGATGTGAATCATGATCGGTGTTGAGTCCACGATAACTTNGCCNCCGTCATCAGTAAAAACTGGAACTTTGTTCCAGCCATTTGTAAACGCAAGGTCCCTTTTTGTTCGCATCGCATTGACCTGTACTTCGTCAACATCGAGTCCGAGGTGGTCGATTAGTCCACGAACCTTCCACGAGAATGGACATGTCTGCAGTACGTGCAGGGTAGCTTGTCCCATGGNCGANTGGAATTGTGCGTCCTTCTTCAATCCTCGTTAGCGTCTTGGTCAGGACGCCAGCCCGGTTTCCAGAATTCATCATTGTCAAGCCATCCCATCCATTCATCATCAGCACATGCAAGGAGGCGGTAGGCACGACTCTCCAAACCTTCTCGGTTGTATTCAGGAAGTATTCCCTCGGCAAATGCTTGATGCCAATTGACTTGCATTTGTCGAATCTCTCGTCGAGCACCTTCCGGATTATCGAAATTCATCTCGCATACGTCGCGAAGTTCTGACAACCATTGCCGTGTATCTTTTCGCAACGGATCATCAATCCGTTGCCTCGCTGATGATTTCTTACCAAACGGCCACCAACCCATGCGGGTTCTTCAAGCGCTTATGCTTTCATCTTTCGCATGAAGATGAAAAACATCGGTATCTTCGGTGGGGTATGGGGCGACTCCATCTTCATTTGCATGGCCGTCTGAAAGACGCTGCAATCAAATCGTTGGCAGATGTNTACGNAGCACGATTGCAAAGTACAGGTTTAACGATCCATGTTCACACGGATGACTTGGAAAAATATCTCTCAAAACTCGAGTCGTTAAAGGGACAATTATTCCTTCTCGATGAGCAGGGTTCAACCTTTACCTCTACCGAATTTGCGAAGAAAATACAATCACTGACACTTTTATCTGCTGATACACATTTTGCGGTCGGCCCAGCAGAGGGGTGGCAGAATCGAGGACAACATCATCCACGAATTTCGCTGTCTGAGATGACATTCCCGCACGAACTNGCTGCCGTTCTCTTTCTCGAACAATTGTACAGAGCGATTCAGATAAACAAAGGAACATCTTATCATAAGGCATGAACGACCAGAAAGCAACATCGAGATGAGGGGCTAGCATGGCGATTCCATTCAGTGATGAAGCAAGCTTGCGTTGGGCACTGATTGCGTTTGAATTTTTTATTGGAATTGCTCTCGTTTACAACAGTCGAACGCAACCGTTTCCGAGGCCAAGCGCCCGATTTGGGTGGCTGGTTATTCTCCTTGCAACCTTGGTACTTATCGGGCAAGCTGCACCAAAACCGATGACAGTGTTTGCCCATTTTGTTATGCTTTCAGGTGTTGGAGGTTTCGGGTTGGTTGCTGGAGTTTACCAGTTGGCCCAAACGCAACGGGATGTACTGGTCGCTCCTTACGCTGGGATGATGTTCTGCGTTGGAGTTGTCGGCCTGATGGTCCAGACCTGGGACGAATTGTCAAAGGTTGAGCAGTGGGCAGGGTTTCTGACAATCGTCGTCTTGGGGGGTGGCGAAACATGGCTCATCTTCCGTGGGCTGCTCATCGGTAAACTCCCTCGTGCTTGGTCACAGGCCGGCATGGTCGCACTGCTACAAGGCCGATTAACTGGCCACAATGGAGCGATTGAGTGCTTCGAAAAAGGATGGGATGCNGATGAAGAGCATCTCAACCCTATGGCTTATGTCGCCCTTCACCGAATTCATTTGTTCCTTGGACAAGACAAGGAGGCACAAACTTGGAAGGCGTACCTNGATCGAGAAGGCGGCGAAGCTGCAGTAGCCGATGAGTACATATTGGCAATCCATGCCGCGCTTACCGATTTAGACCCCCAGGCTGCTATGCGTTTACCACTTCGATCCGAGGAAGAGTAATCGGTAAAGAAGCCAAATTCCCGAAATAGTGCAAAATATACGCAAAAACGAGATAATTTAAAGAACATAGACGTTGATTTATTTACATGAAAGAGCAAGTTACTGTGAAAATATTCTTCTGGATGATTCTGAGTTGGTCAGCAGCCAATCTGTTTGCTCAAGCGCTTTACATGGGACTAAATGGAGTTCCGTTTGATGTTTTTGCTATGATTGACTCCCTTGGAAAATGGTATTACGTCGTTGTGATTGCCGAGATTGCTGTTTGGATGTATGTCGCCTTCTATTTTGCCAAGCGGCTTGTATCAAAAATCAATTCACCAACGCAGATTCCAGTCAACCACTAAAATCAGATGCTTGCATTGAATATCTCCGATGAGATTAAGTGGTGCCATGAAAAACATGACATCATGTTCAATCTCGACAGGGAACCACTGTTTTCTGGTCAACCCATGATGCTGGAGGATCTGCATCAGGACGAACATGAGCGTTTGGACATCGAAAATTTGAGAATCTTAAGCATCGAACAGGTCCGAGAATCCTTGACTTACGTTGAACGACTACTGTCGACACTACAAGCGATCGTNGACGAAGCGCATGATATGACAGAAGAGATCGAAATTCTCCTTGAGACGTTTCCCCCAGAGCACCCCCATGTCGTTGAGATGTCAGAACTACTGGGAGGTTTGGTAGCTCATTGGCAGCAAACTGTGGCGAAGATCGAGAAGCAGGGAGCGCGTGTTGCCGGACTTGATCCGGGACGAATTGAATGGTTTGGCGTCATCGATAATCAACTCATGTTGTATTCTTGGACATGCGGAGAATCCGACATAGAATGGTACCACGGTGTTGATGAAGGGTTTTCTTCCCGAAAACCACTCATAGAAGCATGACCTCCCGTAAACATAGGGGAGCGCATGGTTCGAATTGACCGAGTTCATACTGGTGGAGGCGATAAGGGTGAGTCCTCGCTTGTAGATGGAAGCAGACGATTGAAATCTGATCTACGCTTCTCTGTGGTCGGAGACTGTGATGAGTTAAATTCAATCATTGGATTGGTCAGAATGGAGAGCGAGCGACTGCCGATGCATCATAACGATGGTGGAGAACGTAAAGGCGCTGGCCGAGTGCAGGTTATTTGCGAAATGGCACTGTCAAGAATTCAACACGAACTTTTCGATCTCGGTGCAGAGTTGGCTTGTCCGCCCGAAAACCTTCCAGATTATATGGTCCTTATCGATGAGATACAAGCCGATACACTCGTCTCTGATATGGACGCTTGGTTAACTCAGGTGGAGCCACTTACCTCATTCATCCTCCCTGCGGGAGGCCCTCCTCAATCGGTTCTTCATCATGCCAGAACGGTTGCACGTCGTCTCGAACGTGGTATCGTTCGTCTCCGAGAGCATGAGGGCCAGCATTCTGTTCGCCCAATTGTTCTGACGTACGTCAACCGTCTTTCTGACTGGCTGTTTGTTCTGAGTCGATGGATTACTGCTGCGCTTGCGGAGAAAGAAATGTTGTGGCAACCACTCGGAAAGCGTGGGAAAGAGGATGGCATTGCGAGCGTTATTCTACGACAAGCTGAGCATGATGCGGATCTCGATCACATCTAGCCCAAAGATTTGACCTTCTCCCACGCACTTCGAACAACCGAACGTGTTTCCTCATGCGTCAATTGAGCGAGGGCCTGTTCCCAATCCAACCACAAATGATCACGGTGTTCATGTGATAGGGCAACATCTAAGGAATCAGTTTCTGCGAGAAACCAGAACACTTCCTTTTCTCGCGTTTTCCCTTTATGCCGATAGGTGTAAGCGGTACGTTCAACGAATTCCTGATTGAAATGAACCGCGGTAATACCGGTCTCTTCTGCTAATTCTCTCCGTACAGTCGCGATATGATTGTCATCACTTGGTTCAACATGTCCTTTTGGCAAATCCCAATGACCTTGCGGATATTGGAGCAGAAGAATACTATCGATGTTCACCAGAATGACGCCGCAGGAAGTCTCCAATCCATCCCCTCTAACCGGCCCAGTTAGGAAGAGTGTTTGATATCTTCGCGGTTTGTTTTTGCTCAATAGGTTCAATATACGTAAATTTGGAGCAGGGGCTATGGCAACGGAGTCACCCTTCCCGGAGGTTCACAGAATCATTGCCGATTCTGATCTTGATGGAATGTGTGCTGCGGTTGTTTTGAAGAAAGCATATCCTGATGCAGAGGTGCATTTTGCTCATGCTGCCCTCATACGGTCTGGTATTATTGATGCCTTGATTGATGAGCACACAGTTACGGTTGACTTGCCTTTTCATCCAAAAAGCGGATGGTATCTTGACCACCATTTGACAAACAAACCCACCGATTCTGAGCACGATGAATTTACCATGAGGGGAGGCATTGTCCATTGGGACCACACACCATCAGCAGCCCGACTTGCTTTCGATTTGTTTCGTGGAGACTTCGATTTCCCTCATCTTGAGGAAATCATGCCACTTGTTGATGATCTTGACTCTGGAGGTATTTCGCTTGAAATCTTCCTTGAGGATGGACCTCTCCTCCAACTTTCACGCACGCTAAACTACAACGATCCATCATACATGCATCACCTTCTCCTTCTCTTTCAAACCTGTAATTCAATGGAACAGATCTATGCTGATGCTGAGGTCAAAAAGCGAATGCTGGAGGCGCGTGAATCGCGAAAGAAGATGGTGAAGCTCGTACAGGAAAAAACGACCATTGTAAATCGGCTCGCAATATGTCGGCTCGAGGATACAGGACATCGTTCGAACGGTTACTTAATCACAGCACATGCCGGTGAACATGCTGATGCTTGCTGCATCATTCACGGTTACTCCGATGGAGAAATTGGCAACAAATTGCGACCACCGCTTTCTGCAAGTTTCTATGCAAATTCGTTTCTCCCGGATGGGCAAAATCGTTTTGATTTGTCCAAACTGGCGACGAAATTTGACCCGCACGGAGGAGGTCATGCAAACGCTTGTGGTTGCCGAATACAACCGCCAGGTGTTGAAGCAAATCTGTCAAAGTGGTTGGCGATGTGGGCTGACCGCGATGTCGAACTCAAGTACGAGGCTTAGATGACCTGAAAGGTGTAGATAAGTCCGAGAAATGAGTGAATCATTACCAGTGCCATCATCATGTCTGCTGCACGACCATGTTTTGTTCGTTCAGCCGTAAACGACTCAGACGCTTCTTTCTTGAAGGACGTTTTACGTCCATATCGCACGACAAGCCACAAAATAACGAGTCCGATTGGACCCGAGAAGCCATGAATATTTTGGGGCATTAAATCAGAGGTCCAATCGTCGTTTGTGAGGAATCCTGAAATTGCTCTCGCTAGAAAGGCGATGATGGCGAGAGAGATTCCAGCCAGAAGAAAGACTTCTCCATGTCGCTGATGTCGGGCAAGTGCCTCTTTGCGCTCATCTCCACGAAGCGCCATTCCTTTTTTCCTCCATCCGTATTGACGCACGAGCCAGAAAACAAAGGCTGCGGCAAGAATTGGGTGGATGAGCATGATGATTGTCCTCGCTGTCATATCCACTCTCCCCCCTTGTGATTCCGATGGATGGCTAACTTGAATGCATTTCTCTTGTCCTTGTGACTTCTGCGGTGAGTTCAAAGGTTGGATGTCGAGGGAGAGTTGGGGGCGCTATGCAAGAATCTTATCTCGCGACCTGTCTTGAAGTGGGATTCAAGACAGTAAAGAGTCGAAGACTCAATGCTGTTGGCAAATGCCCCGAATTTACCCTGATGGAAAAACCATGGAAAGAGCTTGTGAAACTTGCAGTTCTTGAAACAGAAATTCCAGGCCAGGATGAAGANGGAGAAACGATTGCTGCATCTCCAAGGTTCCGCCGAGGGCGCCGTCGGGGAAGACAACAATCGCCCATTCCCTCACCTCAAGAGATAATGTCGATGGACGATGAAACACCAGCCCTCCGTTTCGCACTTCTCCTCGCAAACAAATACATTCACAACGATCAGTGGTCGGAGGATGAACACAAACCTCTTGAAACCGAAATNCGCAATCTTTGCCTCAATCAAGGAGTTCACTCTGTATGGCATGATATGGCGAAACGCTGCGATCTCTTTGGTCAATTTTCCGCATGTCCAATCGCAGAATCAAAACAAAAATCTTCACTATCAAGCCTCGACTTATCGGAAACGGCCATCGATCCGTTCAATGTTCAGTCCTGTCTCAAGGTCTTCAAATCCATTCCAGATGACCAATACAGTCCTGAACAACTTGTTGCTATGAAACGTTTGATCAAGAGGCTTAATTCGGGAAAGTGGCCAAACGTTGAACCTCATTTGCTTGAGTTTGATGGGAATTTATCCTTGGTTTCTCTTCTCATTGCTCTCAATACGGATGCACCTACCGACGAAATTCTTGCTCGGCTGCATAAAGCAAACAAATCCTTGGCTGAGCGATATGGACTCGCCATTATGTTCACCAAAGATGCAATCGACTGGAACGACGATTATTTTTCACAAGAGGACGATGATCTCGGAAAAGCACTTCTGAAATTGATCTGGCTCCATGGGCCACTGGAACAAATGAATCCAACCACTGCGCAACTTGAGACAGGATTGGAAATGTTGACCAAAGAACAAGCTCCTACCAATCGAGTGGATGTCATTCGTTGGAAGATGCTGCAATGTTATGTCGATGAACAACGAAGCGAAGATGCACTTGAAATTATTCAGTCGATTTCTCTGGAGCACGATTCTGATGGCTCAGATCTTCTCCCGCTTCTGGTACAACTCAGCAATGCCGATGCTTACGCCTGGCTTGAGCGAAACATGAACAACATCGATGAGGGGGGACTGGTTTCAATCGCCCAAAATTCTGAGTTCCCAATCAATCTTCGAGCACAAGCACTTATTCTGCTCAAAGAAAGTGATGGTGAAGGGTGGCATGAAGTTCAGTCTCTTGCGGTTCACGTCTTTGTTCAAACGCTTAATTTAGACGAATTGGCAAATATTCTCCTCGAGGATGACCTCGCAATACCCTCTTACCCGCATGAAACATTACTCTTGGCACACCTGCTGCATGCACAACACAGTGAGGAAGACTGGCAACTCTCTCGCAGTGCTCGGAAAAAAGCGTTGCAAATGGTACAATCAACCGATGTCCCTGCTTGCATTAGCGATGATGAACACAAACTTCTCCTGTTGCTTGAAGGTCAAATTGAAGAGTCAGTAAACAAACTCAAATTGACGGAAAAATTACCAAAGAAAGGGATCTTAGCCATCAATCAAATCGTTAACGCGCTCTCTTTTGGAGGGTCCCATCTTGTGGATGAGAAACACCTCAGCAATCTCATAGAATCCCTCGATGAAAGAAAAATAAGCGAAATGGGTGAAGCACTGCTCCGGACAATCGTGTCGAAACTTCGTCTTAACAATGTCCGGCTATCCTTGGAGCGTGGAGATAACTCAAATCATGTCATTACGACACTCGAGACGGTGCTACGTCAACCTTCAATTCCATATCCCATCGTACACGGAGTCCGCCAACTCATGTACGAATTCGACTTAGGAATCGAGGCCTTGGTTCAATGGTACCAACACCACCATCAAAGGTCGATTTGGGCACTTCTTGCACAAGCGACATTGGAAGCCTCTAAGGGCAACAATCTATCAGCAGCCAGACTGTTCAAGCGTACTGCAGACTCAAAGGAATTTGCTTACGATGAAGAGATCATGCTGTACCGTAAAGCATTGATTCATTTCGCCTTCGACAAAAGGTGGGGGGAAGCAAAGCAACTTCTGTCTGAGCATCCAAACCTTCGTGCTGCGATAACAAAACGCTTCCAGCTGTATCTGAACGTTTCGCACCAAGCGTCCATTCAAGAAACGGCCAAGGCCACATCCATGCTGAAAAATTTCATCAAAAAGCAAGAGACTTTTGTTGAAGAAACGGAAGAGGGTGAGAAAACAAGAACAAGAACGGTGTTCAAAGAAGACGAGCTGGATTTGCTTCATACCTATCCAGACGAGCACCCCAAACCGCTTCCAAGAGAGCCCTTCACCGGACGTCTTCTTGCCGCAACCAATGCGTTACGTCGCGATTACAGGACGCAGAGTTCAAAATCCTTTGACCGTCGATATCGCGACATCATGCTGATGCGTAGTCCTGAGGCAATGGAGATTCACACGCTTGCACAGCAAGCGAGCGAAACATCACCGCTTGATGCGCTCAGGATTTTGGAACGAGCACAGTTATCTGGACGCTTCCGTGACCGAAACAAGTCCTTCGCAAACCTCGAGTTGATGCTGTTCCGTCGCCATCAATCAGAGATTCGGACGTGCGACCGCCGCTATCTCAGGCACTTGCCACTGAAACCCTTGGTGTTGGTGGACACCAACATCGTTATCGATGCACTTTACCGTCGAATCCAGCAGATACTCAACCGGTCAAATCACTTTGAAGACTCAACAAATCAAAGGTCTCACTTTGCAGGATATCTGCTTTACCTTGCAGAGAATCAGAAGGTCGATCTTTGGCTGCCGAAAGTTGTGCGAGGCGAAATTGAGAACCTCACTCGTTCAATCGGTGACATCAGAAAGCGATTTGAAAATGCACTCGTTGACAACGACGTTCTTGAAACGACCATCTCCGCAGAGAACATGAAATCCATTGTCAATCAAATCGTATCTGAATTCAGCACATGGGAGGGGAACTCACGTGACATTGAAGCAGAAGCAATTAGCGATGAGATTGTTTCTTCAATGGGTAAATTCCTCACAGAACACAGCGAAATCTACGATGAATTAACTAAAATGCGACAACATTACGAAGGAAAGAACATTCGTACTGAAATCGATGGTAAGAAAATTTACCCACAAAAGCCAGATCGCCTGATTATGCAATATGCAGCAGCACTGTCGAATCGCCCCATAGACAATGTAGGCTCAATCGTCGTTGCGACCCATGATGGTGACTTTACCGTCGTCGCTCGGGCATTTGAGGAACGGTTTGGTTTTGGTATTGCCAAGAACAGTCGTACGCTCAAACAATGGCTTAGAGAGGCCTAATTGCTTCAAGCACTGTTTTTTTTGATTCCGTCACATGTGTTCAATGAGTGCTTTACCAAATGCAGAACACGAGAGAAGAATCGCATCATCCATAAGTCGTTCAAAGTCGTAAGTAACGGTCTTCGCACTGATTGCGCCTTCCATTCCCTTCACTATCAGGTCTGCTGCCTGACTCCAACCCATGTGACGTAGCATCATTTCGGCCGATAAAATAAGTGATCCTGGATTTACTTTGTCTTGCCCAGCATACTTTGGAGCTGTTCCATGCGTTGCTTCAAAAATTGAGATACCTGTATCATAATTGATGTTTGCACCCGGAGCGATGCCAATCCCTCCGACCTGTGCAGCGAGAGCGTCTGAAATGTAATCACCGTTCAAATTCATCGTTGCAAGTACACTGTATTCTGCAGGCCTGGTGATGATTTGCTGAAGCATTGCATCGGCAATAACATCCTTGATGANAATCTGCTTGCCCGTGGAAGGATTTGTCATNGTGCACCANGGACCGCCATCCAANTCGANAGCACCAAANTCNTGCTTNGCGAGTTGATATCCCCAATCTCTGAACCCTCCCTCTGTGAATTTCATGATGTTTCCTTTGTGAACAAGGGTTACGCTGTCCTTGTCGTTGTCAAGCGCGTATTGCAGCGCAGCACGCACAATGCGATTGGTCCCTTCTTGACTGATTGGTTTGATTCCAATGCCTGATGTATTTGGAAAACGAATCTTATCTACTCCCATTTCATTTGTTAGAAAATCAATGAGTTTCTTAACACCATCAGAACCAGCCTCCCATTCGATACCGGCATATACATCCTCGCTGTTTTCTCGGAAAATGATCATGTCAACGTCGCCCGGAGNTTTCACAGGAGAAGGGGTTCCATCGTACCAACGTACAGGGCGAACACACGCAAAGAGGTCTAATTTTTGACGCAGAGCGACGTTGAGTGAGCGAATTCCACCGCCGACCGGCGTTGTGAGAGGTCCCTTAATCGAAACAAGACCTGAGCGCATAGCATCAAGGGTTACTTCCGGTAACCATTCACCTGTTGCATTGAATGCCTTTTCTCCTGCAAGAACCTCATTCCAGACTATTTTTTTCGTTCCCGAATAAGCCTTCTCAACAGCGGCATCAACAACTGAAATCATGACAGGGCTGATGTCAACACCAATACCATCTCCCTCGATGTAGTGAATAATTGGATTGTTTGGGATGTGTAGTTTTCCGTTTTGCATAACAACAGGTTCGCCGTTCATAGTTCTCAAGTAGCCCCACCAATAACCACTTCAAGAACCAACCGACGCGATGGTTTCTATGAGAGGAAAGGTGCATTGGTCCGGAGGGACGAAACTCGACTGTCAGAATGAGAAAGGCCAATCGCTTGATGTCGATTGGGAGCAAGGCCCCTCTCCCATGCAAATTTTCCTTCAGATGATTGGTGCGTGCTCAATTGTTGACGTTGTTGTTGGTCTGAAAGATCGAGAATTTGGAGAGGTTTGGGTCGAACTGGATGGAGAAAGGAGAAGCGAATATCCTCGTTCATTTACAAAGGTAAACATGGTGTACCATGTTGAAGGAGATGTGCCAGAAAAGCTTGTACGTCGAACGATTAAAAAATCTCACGAAAAGTATTGCTCGGTATCGAATTCACTAAGCCGTGAAATCGAGATAGCGTGGGAATTAATCCTTCANGATAAATAAGCAGAGGCTTTGAGTGATTGGATTGCCTGCTTGAACGCATTCTCCAAGAGATTGTAAAGCGGTCTCCAAACGGACGGAATGTTTTGTTCGGTAACAAAATCAAGTTCTCCCGAGTTTCGGTGTGCACGAACACAAGGGCGAATCTGCTGGTTATCTTGGAGTTCGACAAGGAGTGAAAGCCGGTATTCGTCGTCGATGAGGGTAACTCGAGCGGANTTAAGGTCTACGTTTTGGGCGCTCTCCGGTAAGACATTAATCCCTTCATCAGAATGTTGTCGAATCGAATGTTGTGCGAGTACTTGGAGCAATTCGGCCACGAGTTGGGGATCAACGCTCATCGGTTCGTCGTCTTCCANGAGTATGTTCTGTGGGGGACTTGGAGTGGTCGATTGCGTCAACAATGGGGCGCCAAGTTCGGCAAAAATGTCAATGTCATCCGCGTCAAAATCAGGTGCGATAGGTTGTTCAAAATCCATGCTATCGTNAANAATTTCTTTTTGTTCCTCTTTTGAAGTATTGTTCATTTTGGGCTAAACATGAAAGGTTCAAATGGAGGGGTTTTATGGAATTACTGGGGATACAATTGCGACCGATGCTTGTGTTGGTTCTACTTGCTTTGTTTATCCCATTCGCCACGTCAGCACCCAGGGGAATTGGGGAAATTGCTAACGATGGCTGCCTTTGTCATGGTGAACGAAATATCAACACGCAAGTCGAAATCCAAGGACTCCCTNATTCCTTTGAAGCAAACACGACGTACAATTTCTCGATTACGGTTTCTTCGCAAGCAATACCAGCCAATTTGGACGGAGAGATTGGAGGATTCAGGCTGCTGATTACGGGTGGAACCGTGGGTTTCAATTCATCAGAAGGCCTTGTTCAAAATCTGGAAAATGGTTGGACTCACACCGAAACTGGTAATGCTGTACGACATTGGAACCTTTCCTTCACAAGCCCAAGCGACAATGCTTCGTTTGTCGACTTCAAGGTTTATGGAAATGCCGTCAATGGTAATCAAGCGAGCACTGGAGATGAATGGAACAGTGTCGAGTTCCGACTTCCTGGAGTCCAGTATGAAGGTGAATCAATGGCCGGAAACAATGACGACTTCAGCCCGTTGGATTACTCCGTCGGGCTTGTCTTAATTTTGGCGCTAAGTTGTTTGTTCGTGATAACATTACGTGACTGATCAATTGACAAATTCGATTGTGCTACTTCGGAGGGCCTTCATTTGTTTTCGTTCAGAAGAACCGTGAATTTGTTCGCTCTTGACACCCGTCAGGACAAGCATAACTCGAATCTCATCGTCGAGCTCCTCATCAACAGCGGTTCCCCAGATTATTTTTGCATGAGGGGAGATACGTTCAGTAATGATTTGAGCACAGCGTTCAGCCTCACCAAGCGTGAGATTGTTTCCTCCAACGACATTGATGAGGGCTCCCCGAGCATCGCTAAAGTCAAGGTCGAGCAGCGGTGAATGCAACGCTTCAAGTGTTGCTTCTTCTGCTCTACCTGGACCTGAACCGGCTCCCAAACCGATCATTGCAACGCCAGCGCCTGAGTGGATGACGGCTTTCAAATCTTCAAAGTCAAGGTTGACCATGCCATCACGAGTCAGGAGTTCTGTTACGCCAATGATGGAGCGAACGAGAAGCTCGTCACCGACCCTGAATGCACTGGCTAATGGGAGATCTTTGACTCCTTCAATCTCCAACAAGCGTTCGTTTGGAATAACGAGGATTGTGTCGCAATATTCTCTTAGTCGTTCAAGACCCCATTCAGCATTCTCTCTTCGAGTCGCTCCTTCAGATTGAAACGGATAGGTGACGACTGCAATCGTCATTGCGCCTTGTTCCTTGGCAAGACGGGCAATGTGACCTGCAGCCCCGGTTCCAGAGCCACCTCCCATTCCCGCTGCAATGATTGCAAGTTGGGTATCGGTGGTTATTGTACGGAGCGCCATTTCCGACTCCAAAGCCGCAGCTTCACCTTTGGTAGGATCGCCTCCAGCACCCCTTCCACGAGCGGTTCGTCCAATCAGTACTTTATGCTCAAGCGGCGACATGAGAAGAGCTTGAGCATCCGTATTGATTGCATAACCTGTAACAAAGGAGTTCTCGAACAAACCCTCAGCGTCGAGACGACCGACTGCATTGCAACCCGCCCCACCAACACCGTACACACGGATTCGAGGTTGCAGTGATTCTAGAAGAGCTCGTAGCTCTTCATCGGTCCCTTGCCCACTTGGTTGTGGATCGAGTTGAGGTACAATCTCCTCATCAGACAGTTCCAGTACTCGTTCAATCAAATGGCGCATGGACGGAATCTTGATTCATCCTAACTTGAATGTATTGCACCGAACTTCCATGAAGGAAGCGATTTCAACACACGGATTCAATCGCGGAGACCTTCTTGTGTGACTTGGTAAACACACTCACCATCGGGAAGGTTTGGAGAGTCCACTAGGCGTGCGATTCTTCGGCCACCCTTTGCTTTACGCAGGTAAAGTCGGAAAGTCGATGCGTGAGCGAGAACGTGTCCACCAATAGGCTTGGTTGGATCTCCCCACATGGCATCTGGCTTGGAGTGAACCTGATTCGTCACCAGCACGAGTGCGTTGTTTACGTCGGCAAGTTGCTTGAGATCTTTGAGGTGACGGTTAAGTTTCTGTTGCCTGTTGGCTAGCATACCACGTCCTATGAATTCTGCCCGGAAATGGCTTGTCAACGAATCAACGATGATCATCTTGACATTGAGCCCTTTGCTCATTCGCTTGATTTCCTCTGCAAGAAGCATCTGGTGGGCGGAATTGTATGCTCTCGCGACGTGGATGCGGCTCAATACAGCATCCGGGTCGAGCCCATGGCCACGTGCCATCTGTGTGATTCGCTCTGGGCGGAACGTGTCCTCGGTATCAATGTAAAATACGTCGCCATCAAAGCCACCGTCTTCAACCGGCATCGTGCAATTCACTGCAAGCTGATGGCCGATTTGTGTTTTTCCGGATCCAAAAGCTCCGTACACTTCAACAAGGGCTTGTGTCTCNAATCCTCCCCCGAGGAGGTCGTCAATCGACTGAACCTTCGAGGACAGTTTCTGAACTTCTCGACGGCGATCGAGTAGTGCTACGCCTGAAACAAAGCCACCAATGTTTGCCATTTTCTTTGCAGCATTGATGATTTTACCTGCAACTGCTTCCCCGAGTTCTGCCTGTTCAGCAAGATCTGCTGGTGACATGACTGCGAGGGCGAGGAGTTCGTCAAAACCTGCTTCTCGGAGCTTTTCAGCGGTCGCTGGGCCGACTCCAGGAAGGTCCTCGATTTTGACCTCCGCTTCTTCCTCGTGTTCAGCATCCATTAGTATCACTTCATCCTCAGTCGGGACTTCATTCTTCTTACTTGTTGTCTTCTTCTTTGTCTTCGTGCTCATNGTATCACTTGTGCTGAACCAACGGCTGAGGGTATATCAAGCGAAGAACGGGACAATCCACCCACGAAATCTGAAATACCTTCAGGAAAATGATTTCAAGCAACGTTTTTCACTTTTCATTCACTTTCAGAATTTTCTTCTTCATTTTCATCAGTGGTCTGATATGGATTCGGAGGAGATTCCACCTGTTCGTACAAGATGTCAATGAGGTGATCGATGTTCACTCGGTCAGTGCCTTGGTCGATGGTTACAGTAAGATCATAGATTCCTTCATCAGGAAAGTTGAGAATGAAATCCCATTCTCCATCTTCTCCGTCCGGGATTTGTTCTGTTTTGGTGCCTTTGCTGTTGGATGCAGGGTCCATTAGTTCCCATGTCACAGTTACCGGACTACCGGGTGTGATGAGGCTTGGGTTTTCGACCGTTGAATCGAGTAGAACCTGTTTCGGAGTTGAATCTTCACTGCCGGGCGTTGTGTTTATTTCCATTAGATCGGGATCTGCTGAATTCGCTTCACTCCAATCAATGGTGTGATCGACGCGCAGGANCAACGTTTGGTTTGCGGTATCGCCGTTGATATCGGTTGCTCCCAATACGACCGTGTACAACCCGTGAATCTGGTATTCCACTTCAATCTCTGCTGATTCAGAGCCATCGACAGTGATGGTTGAACGACCATCACCTGGTTCGAGCGAAAAGGTTTCAATCCCATAGTCCGAGCTTGTNCGGGAAAAATCAAAACTNAAGGTTACGCCAGTAAAGGATATCTGTGAGCCGCCAATGAATGATTGTTCGATTGTCCCATTTGTTGCATCATAATGAACAACGAGGTCAATGAGTGCTTCTTCATCTGAATCGTCGTTACCGAAGCATCCTGACAAGGCCGAACACATAAGCAAGGCCGACAAGAAGAGTACAGGTGCTCGTCCGCCCATGCGTGTTCTTAGACGTCATCCTTGATGAAGACAATGCCAAAAAGGGATGAAAAAAGACCACATCGGTGGTTTCAAAGGGAAGGACTGTGGCGTTGAGGTCAGCGAGGTGGGGTAGTCTGGATATCCCGTCGGGCTCATAACCCGGAGATCGATGGTTCAAATCCATCCCTCGCTACCAATCAAGAGTATTGATAATAATCGTGCTTTGGCGTAAGAGAATCCATTGCAGATTGAAGCCGCGCATTGGCAGCCTGAATACCGCTGGTAATCTCATCACACTCTTTGCGGATACGCAAGGCTTGTTCGACGCACGCTGGGTGTTGGCGCTCACAGGTTTCAAATACAGCTAAAATTGGATCAATTTGACTACCAGGAGCATGTTTTGGGCGAATGAAAAACTCCCCATTTTCCAGAATTACAGGGCCAGCTGATTCAACAGCGGCTGCGAGGCGGTTGGCGTGTTTTGTCTTCGTACCATCAACTTGGCAAAGAGCGAGCAATGCAGCAATATTCCCAGGAGTAACGTTGTTTGCTTTCATGAAAAATTTCTTTGCTTTGGAGTTTTTTCCGGCCGTTGCATGCACGTGACCAATCGTGCGCAAGTCTTGTTCCAAAGGGGTTAACTTTTCCAGAAGTGAAGGGGCTGACTGGGTGAGTATTTTCTCTAACTTTTTTCGTTCGCGCAGCAGAACAGACGTTGCATGAAGGGCCAATTTGTGTTTCTTTCGAATCGAGAGCACTTCTGCAAAGATTCGAATCCCTTTGACCAACAATGCTTGCATTGCTCCATCACGCTGTTTGTTGGCAAGCAGCATTGAGGTGAACTCACTAGCCATCACCTCGACCATCTCGTGCCGACCTTCATCGAAATATCGCAGCATCTGTGATAGAGTTTGATTTGGATCCGACATACCAAACATTGTTCTGCCTCATTGTACGTCGGTCGCCGCTGTTAATGTCGTGGTTTCAACCACGCCCCCTAATGTTCGGATACTTCCCAAAATGAGGTTAGAAAGTCTTGAAAAATCATCAACAACAACCTTGCAGTAGACATCGTATTCTCCGAAAAGCACCATTGCTTCCGACACTTCGCGCATCTCCTTAAGATCGGCAACAACCTGTTGTTCTTGGCCGGGTTCAGTAGAAATCAACACCAATGCGATAGCGGGCATGATTAACCATTCTGAACCTCATGTTTAATTCTTCACGTCTGTTGGTTGCGTCGAAGAGGATGTGTGCAAAGGTCGTTGCGATAACCGGATCTCCGGGAACTGGGAAATCGACGCTTGCAAAACAGCTAACCGACCTAGGCTTCCAAGTTCGGACAGTCGAAGCGATTGCTCTGGAAGCAGGGGCCCTCTCACGACAAAACGGCCAACAAGAAATAGACACATCGAAACTGGGGTCTTGGGCGCAGAGCGGAACCGAAACATGTGTGATTGATGGCCACCTTTCGCACTATTGTTCCATAGATGCCGTGATTGTTCTTCGGTGCAACCCGAAGAATCTGCGTCAGCGTTTAACCAATCGAGAAGGATACGGTCCTGAAAAAATTGAGTCGAACGTAGAATGGGAACTTCTTGGAGGCGTGTGGTCTGAATTGATAACGCTGCATCCGAGTGCAAATGTGTTGGAACTCGACACAACCGANCAAGGAATTGAGATTCAAACTGTTCTTGATTTTCTGGAAAATCCGGACCTTGCAGAATCGGTTGAACATTCAGTGGAGAACTCGATAGACTGGATAAGACTCAGTTTTGCTGCCGAAAGCATATGACCCTTCTTCCACTCCAATAAGCGATAGAGATGGCACTTGAGCAGCTTAGAAAACGATGGGAAGCCATCGCTTTACCAATCGTCTCACGTTTTGGCCGCACCAATCCGGCTGTTCTTACATGGCTTGCACTCCCAGTCGGCGTCGCAGCTAGCGTGTTGGTCTTTACGGCACCAAAGAGCGACACTGGAGCATTGATGCTTCTTGGCTCTGCTTTTTTGATTGCCTTTTCGATGGTCCTCGACGGACTGGATGGCCAACTAGCGCGACACACGGGCCAAGTTTCTCGTTGGGGGGACTATCTCGACCACACACTCGATCGACTCCTCGACGCCATGTGGGTCGTCGCAATCGCATCAAGCGCCGCCTGGGTTGGAGATCCAGTGCTTGGGTGGGCTGCGGCGTGGTTCACCATTTTGGGCTCTTACATGGGCACACAAGCCCAAGCTGTGAGCGGAGGTCGAAACTATCGAGGATTTTCTAGAGCAGATCGAACGATTCTCACCATCGCAGCGCTCGCATTGACCGGAATCTTTTGGCTGATTGGAGTTCAGGACTTTTCATCTGCACCTGCTCCTTTCGACCACCTCGAGATGAATCCCCTCTCGGTTGTTGTCATCGTATCAGGCCTCGGTGGCATGTACACCTTCTTTGTACGTTTTTCACAAGCAAGAAAGGAGATTATCGCACTCGATAAGGAACAACCACTCGCCCAACCGAAGAACGACGAATCGGAGTAGATTCAAGCCGAAGAAACACCGTCGTTGTTCAAGTTATTTATCGGCATACTCTTAACGGGCGGCGGCGACGTATTGAGTGATGGGTGCGAACGCGCTGAACCGTAGTCTCCGACCAAAGGCCGCTGTCATGGTCTTACTGATGATGCTCATGGTCGTTCCACTAACGCCGGTTTCGACAGCAGCGGACACCAATCCCGACAATTTGCAAGCACAACATATTGCTGCAGTTTTTGACCCAGTTTCGGAAACAACAACCATCACATGGCAAAACATCGATACGTACAACGGAAACGTCCCTTACTATCATTCTGCTATCTACACTGTACTTCGACACACTGAACCAATTACCCAATCAAATGTAGACACTGTGCAAGTTGTTGAATCAGTTCCAGCCTGCCAAGCCAACGTCTATGTTCAGTATGCTTGGTGTTTAAGTTCAGCTGGCGGCAATGGAGGACAACATCCTGGCCACAGTGTTTCTTATCTTGTTGATGCAGGTACCAACAGCACGTTCTACTACGCAGTCACAATAGGATGGGATTCGGACGGCGACAATGTCGGCTCCCCTGGCTGGGAAGTCGATGTCACATATTCAGAACTCGATCCAGATGTATCCACTCTGACCATTGGCGCCGAGGAGACGACCCTCTCGATTGAAACGCCACTGTATTTCCAAGCATCATATTCACTTTTGGACAGTGAAACCACACTCACGTGGATCAATTACCATTCGCCTCTCTTACCGAACACGGAACCGGCATTGGAGAACACCAGCATTTTGATTTGGCGTTCAACAACGGAGATTTCTCGAAGCAATGGTGGTCAAATCTACGACCAGTTGACACCGATCGCAAACCTTAGTTCAGATGTAGAATCTTATGTCTACACGGTACCGCCAAACACAAACGAGGAGGCTTATTACGCGATAACGTATTTCATACCGAACAAGACTGAGTCAGGCGAAGACTTTGTCGATCTACGATTTTTATCGAACAATGCACTTACAGAACCAGTCCTTGAAGACAATCGACCACCGAGCCACGTAACTGTATTTTCAGTGGGTACAACCTCTGAATCGGACGGTACCGGTGAAACGGAATTGACATGGTTTGGTGTACCTGGAGAAACAGGCGAACGATATGACCTCTATGTATCAGGTAGCCCATTTAGTTCCATTTTCGATACGGGCGTTGTATTCTTAGCATCCGTTTACGAAGACTCGTCGCTTGAAGACTCAAATGCTCCATACACCTACACACGTGAGCTCCCAATCGGAACGCTTGGGTATGCACACTATTGCGTTGTAACCGTTGACGCAATTGGACTCTTTGACGAAACGACGAGCGGCGGCTCATGTGATTCGATTGAAGAGGACGCATTCAGCAACTGGCAAAAAGAGCCGACGAATGTTCAAGCAGAATTCATAGGCGATCGGACCATTCGAGTCACATGGAACGACCAACTTGGAATTGAAGGTGAGCGCTATCACATTTACTCAAGCAATGGCGTTCCAACGAATTCTCAACAATTTGCCACGCAAGCAACGTACCACGGGTTTGTAAACGACAACACAGAGACGTACGACATCGTTATTGGTCCAGAAGTTGTTTCGGAAACGGGCGCCGTGCTCAATTGGTACATTTACGTCACAAGCGAAGCGCAATATGTCCATACCAGCGGATCCTACGAGTATACTGGACTTGACCAAAACGAAGCCGGACCAATTGAAATCGACATCACAGCACCTACTCGGCCTCAGATTATTACCGCTGAGAGCCGTGGTGACCTTGGCATTGTTGCCATGGAATGGGGGAATCTGCAAGAGACGTTCGAAACCTACCAGATATGGCGCCACAACGGAAATCCTTTCGAAGATTCATCGGTTAGTAGCGGTGACGAAGAGGGCTGGGAACTGGTCTTGGATGATATCAACGTAGGCTTCCAAAGCTCTGCTACCATTATTCGCAATGTTCCAATTGCGAACGATTCAGAACAAGATGCATGGTATGCCATAACCGTATGCGACCAGTTCAACAATTGCAACCAAGAGATTTTGGAAGGATTGACAAGCAATTCCCGAATCATTCGTGAGGACTCTCGAGCACCAACCGTTGATATGCAACTAGTTGATGAGGACGGTAATCTCTACACAAGCCCTTCACTTGTACCAGGGCGTTACACTGTTACGATCGAAGCGAGCGAGTATCTCAAGACCACCCCCTCGATTGAGGTCTTCTCGTCGGACGGTTACGACGAAACCGATGGCGGTGAACTCATGACACAAACAGCGGATAATCAACTTGATCCGAACAAGGGGCCTGAGTATGAGTACGAATTCAGAATCTCCAACTCTGAGCGAGCGAGTGATCTGTCGATTGTTATGACACTTCTTGATTTGGCTGATAACCAAGGCACCATCACAAACACATCGTTCAAGATCGATGCGCAGACGCCGACCATTTCTGTTTATGCGCCTTCACCATCATCCGACGGCTCCAAATACCTCTATGGGAACAAAATCAATCTCATGTTTGCTGCCGAGGACGATGTCCAAATCGCAGACCTTCAGTACCGCTTCACCTTCAACTATGGGGGATTAACCGGTTCGACGAGTACCTCTCCTTGGGCAAATGCAGAAGGAATTACCGACGTTAACGGTGACGGAAGTTCGCTCGTTAGTGACATGGAATTCTCTGCAGGCACGTTCGATGCAGGCCAGCATGCTATCACTGTGCGTGCGCTTGACACAGCCGGAAACCAAAGAACCGCACAGGTAGTGTTCGTTGTTGATTTCTGTCGAAACAATCTCCAAGGCGAGACAGTTTGTGCGTTTGAAGAAGACCTCAAACCTGAACCAGAGCCTGAAATCATTACTCCCTCCATGAGCGAACCGCCTTATGTTTTGGTTTGGATTGCTGTTGGTGTAAACGTCATTATCTTCATCGTTGCCTTGCTAATTGTTCAGGTCAGTTTGTCTGGACCAAAGAAGAGGAAAAAGGGCGATGATGATGAAGACGATGATTGGATGTCTGAATTCATCGGAACGACGCAGGATGTGGACATGGATGATATCACTGGAACAGGTTCNGCTGCGGCAGTCAAGAAGGAAGAGGAGAACAAATCCGAATCCACTGAGCCCGAGGAAGATGACCCATTCGCAGTCAATGTTGTTCAACGCAAGACACGTCGAAAGAAGAAAGCCGAGGAGGTGGAGGATGACGATGATGACGACGATTTCTCATGGGATGACGACGATGACGATGATGACGACGATGACGACGACGATGATGACAAACCTCGAAAGCGTCCTGTTCGAAAACGACCTGCTCGCAAGGCTGCACCAACAAGGAAGCGACCCGTGCGCCGAAAGAAGAGTGAGGATTGAATCGTTGGTGTGGTCGAATGGCTGAGCACATCGAANCNCACCANCATTCCGTTCTTGATGCATTTAATCCGCTTGAAAACCGTTTGAATTGGCTTCTTCTTGCCGTTCCATTGACAATCTATTTCCAAGTTCAGCATAACGTTGAGATGACGTTTCTTTTCTCGATGATCGCAATCATGCCACTGGCGTTCCTCATGGGTCATGCGACCGAAGAAATTGCTCTGCGGGCTGGTGAGAACCTGGGGGGATTGCTCAATGCGACNTTCGGAAATGCTGTTGAAATTATTATTGCNAGTCTTGCCATATGGACAGCTGCTCAAGCAGCATCGGGTAGTGAGACAGAGATTCTGATGCTCAATCTCGTTCAAGCCAGCCTCATTGGGAGTATTCTTGGAAATTTATTGCTGGTTTTAGGATTGGCACTACTGTGGGGAGGCTACAACCATCGAACACAAACCTTCAATCAAGAAGCGCTCTCAATGAACGGCAGTCTGCTTTTGCTGGCAGTCCTTGCTTTGATTATTCCAGCNGCTGCTGCGCACACAGGTGCAGATTCAGACATTCTTGACCTTTCGCGGTATGCATCGTTGGTGCTCCTAGCGATGTATGGNCTGTCTCTCTTTTTCCAATTCAAAACACACTCGCATCTCTTCGATGTTTCCTCGGAGGTGGAGGAAAAAGAAGAACCAAAAATGACAACCAGAGATGCATGGATTCTTCTTATTCTTGCAACCGTTCTCGTGGGATGGATGGCTGAAATTCTTGTGCACAGTGTTGATGATGCGGCAAAAGGATGGGGGTTGCCGACACTGTTCATCGGGGTCATTCTCCTTCCATTCTTTGGAAATGCGGCAGAACACTTCACTGCCGTCATCGTTGCAGGGAAAGATAAGATGGATCTTTCCCTTGCCATTGCTATCGGCTCAAGCGTCCAAATTGCGGTTTTTGTTGCTCCGTTGATGGTTCTCTTCGCTTGGGTCATGGGCGTGAACCTGTCCCTTGANTTTGGAATNCTTGAAACGGCTGCAACGTTCATGTCTGTTCTCGTGGCCAATTTTATCCTTAATGATGGTAAAACAAACTGGCTTGAGGGAGTAATGCTGTTGGCATGCTATCTCATTCTAGCGCTGTCTTTCTTTGAGGTGTGATGATGTTGGAAATGCTGAATTCAAGAGGAAAGGTGGGTCTGGCGTTTGCTGTTGTAGGGGTTTTGCTGCTTCTCGNTGGCATGATNGGTTACACAATGACAGGTGAAGTTGAGGATGTACCCACGCCAAATGCACCAAATCAAGCCTTCTTTTCAGGCGAGCCAATACCAGAGAATGCCTTCTCAGCTCTCGTTTCAGCTGAGCTGACAATCACTTGGGATCGCGATGATGTTTGGATGGGTCTTGTCGATGCAGATGAAAAGAAAAGATGCGAGGATGTGCCCAGCAACTTCTTCACACCCGGTCTCGGTTGCGACGGTGCCTCCACGAATTTTGAAGCCGGGGATTCTTCAGCAACAGCGAGTCAAGGATTCACATGGAAAATGGAGTCAGGTACGTATTATGCAGCGTTGGGGGCGAAAGATGCAGCGTTGCCTGAGGGAACAGAAGTTGTTGTATCCTATGAAGTCCACCTTGGTCACTCCCTTCTCAGCCTCTTGTTGTCCTTTGCCAGCGTAACATCCGGCGGCGTTCTCATCTATTACGGTCGAGAATNATCACTCAACGCCTTCGTAGTACGAATNAACAGCGTTGTCCAATTCGTCAATGATTTTCTTTTCGTCCAGCGTCAATGTAACTCCGTCCTTGCGTAGTGCTTGACCGTTGACCCACACATCGAGACATTCTCCGCCGTTGTAAATGAGATTTGCAAGATGACGATTGTTGGACCTTCCAAGTGGACGCATTCGAATNTCATCAAGGTTCCAGGCAACCCAATCCTGACTACCTTTGGTTGCAATTTGAAATATTTCCTGTGCTGGAAGGAGTGTTGCGTCCCAATGATCGTGTCGCTGTACGAGGCTTGCAAGGCGTGCTTCGTGCAGNAGATTCAACCCATTCCCACTTGATGCAGCACCATCGGTTCCAATACGAACATCGACGCCAGCGTCTCGATATGGCGGGAACGAGAGTGTACCTCCACAAGCCAATTTCATGTTGGACGAGGGGCAATGGACTGCGGTAACATTGTGTTCTGCCATCATGCGAATTTCGTTTTTCTTGACCCATGAAGCATGAGCAAAAATAGTTCCAGGTTGGAAGAAGTCGATGGAGTCAAGATACTCTACCGGATACAAGCCATTTGCTTCCTTGCAATCTGCGACTTCCTTCCGCGTTTCACTAACGTGGATATGCAGACGGCCGTTTCGTCGTTCAGCCAATTCACTGGCTCGCTGCAATGTTTCTTGTGAGCAGAGGTACACTGAATGCGTTGCAATTGCGTATTGAACAAGNTCGTTTTTGTTGTTCTGAGAGAGGAGTTGGTCAAGCTCAGCAAGNGCGGATTCAGCGTCATCATGCGACGGCAAGGCAGCGTCACTCACAGGACCGCCAATCAATCCCCGAAGTCCAGCATTGGTGAGCACATTGCCTGTTATTGCAGGAAAGAAGTACATGTCAGCTGCAAACGTGGAACCAGTTCGGATCATCTCAGCAGCAGCGGCACTCGTCCCAACTCGGACATATTCTGGTGTGATTTTCGCTTCCGTAGGAAAAATAGCCTCATTCAACCAGCGATGCAACGGATAACCATCACTAAAGTCTCGTGCATTGAGTTGCATCGCAAGATGCGTATGCCAGTTTTGCAAAGAACGTGTGAGGACGCGATTTGAGCCGTTAATTTCCTCTTTTACATCTTCATCTCCATTCGACTCCGACCAAGACCCGTCGGCATGAAGAAGCACGTCGCCCACGATTTTATTGAAGGCATCATCGTAAAGGACGGTGTTGGTATAACGTACCGAGGTATCATCGCCCATATTGGTGCCTGCTTCTGCTTCTTCATGAGCATAGTGTTTGAATCGGTGGAATTATCACCGTACGTTCATGCCCTCAACGTGCGCCACTGTGGCTTAGCTGGTAGAGCGTCTGATTCGTAATCAGAAGGTCGGGAGTTCGAGTCTCCCCTGTGGCTCCTCAATCTTCGTGAAGGATCGGTGTAATTTCCAATTGATACCGTTGGGCACTCAACTCGAGAGCATGAATCCCGGGTAACGTTCGACCTGCAATATAATCCAAGCATGCGCCCCCGCCCGTTGACACATGACCCATTTTGCTTTTCATGCCACGTTGACTCACCAATGTTGCAGTATGACCTCCGCCCATCAGAGTATATCCAGTGGTTTCAGCACATGCACTGAGCATTTCGATGGTACCCAAGGCAAAATCAGGAAGTTCAAACACACCTGCTGGTCCGTTGAGAATGATGGTTCCTGCTTCTTTGATGCGTGTTGAGATCGCACGGATCGACTGCAAACCCAGGTCGAACAATGGAGCATGGATTGGCAATTCTTCAACGTTCAAATCAATTCGATTCCCTTCAACATTTGCTGCTACGTCAACGGGAAGGATAATTTTGTCCGGATATGCATTGAGGAGCGACGTTGCAGCGTCAATGGTCGGTTCCCAAGCATCATTCAATTCGTTCTTGAGAAATTCAACATTGCCTTCACCGATGTTCTGTCCAGAAAGATGAATCGCCAGATTTGCCACCCCGCCGGTTAACCATACTTCGTCCGCTATCTTGTTGCTGAGCATGTTCAATGCGACATCAATGCTGTCGTCGACTTTTATCCCGCCAAGAACAGCGATGCATGGACGTGAGGGCGTCTCGAGCGCAAGGCTGATCTTACGAATTTCGTGTGCCATTAACTCGCCTGCTACGCAAGGCAAGTGATGGGCGAAGCCGACGACGCTGGGGGCGTTTCGATGGGCACATGCAAAAGCATCGTTCACAAACACATCAGCGACGCTTGCCAAATCTTGGACGAGTGTCGTTTCAGAAAGTGCAAGTGAGTCGCCCTTTGAGCCAACTTCTTCAGGGTCCATCCGAATATTGTTGAGCATCAGAATGTCACCATCTTCCATGGCTTCGATCGCTTTCATTGCTTTCTCACCATGGATGTCTTGCACCCATTTGATTGAACGGCCGAGGAGACGGCCCAACTCACGCGCATGGCCCAATGTGCTGGTGAAATCGTTTTTTCCTGGTCGGGATTGATGTGCAATGAGAACTGTTTTTGCCTTTGAAAGACGATTGATCGTCGGAAGAATTGCACGAATTCGGGTATCGTCAAGGAAGGCCTTTGTCGAGGGGTCCAATGGACTATTGATGTCGATTCGGACCAAGACGGTCTTACCATCGACATTGATGTTGTCCAATGTTAGGACGGTCGCCATTGATTCTCCCAGATGCAGGGAGTTTTTCATTGCTCGCCCGAACAATACGCGGCTGGTTGTTGTACGTCACAAAATCGGATTCTTCACCAGAAGGAAAGCGCGAAAGGTGATAAGGTCAGCAACGTTGTTGCACGCTATGGCAAAAGGCGCAGGTGATGAGACCTCACTAGGAGGAGCTCGTCAACGTGCGAGTACTGCGACCTCCGCATTCGGCGTATCGAAGCGAGAGAGCCATGATTCATCGCTTTATTACAACAGCAGAATGAATGCGAATCTTGCTTCAAGTCGAGATGTTGGGATTCCTCAGGAATTACCAGACCAATTTGAGAATGTCGTCCTTGAACAAGATGCTCGTTCCCTCCCTCTTCCAGACAATTGTGTTCAATTGGTCGTCACTTCACCCCCGTACAATGCGTCCAAAGTGTACGATGACGATCTCTCCTTGCAAGAGTATCTTCAGTTGCTTACTGAGGTGTTTTCGGAATGCTATCGCGTGCTCTCGCCGGGCGGACGTATGGTTGTGAATGTGGCAAATCTCGGACGTAAACCGTACATCCCCCTTTCAACACACATCAACAACATTATGCTCAATCTTGGATTTTTAATGCGGGGAGAGATTATTTGGGATAAATCAGCGAGTGCCGGCTCTTCGTGTGCTTGGGGCTCGTTCCAGAGCGCGTCAAACCCGTGTTTACGAGATATCCATGAGTATCTTTTGGTGTTTTCAAAGGGCGATTACAAAATGCCTCGTTCAAAAAAAGAGCGANCAGATGGACGGATTGATACGATTGAAAAGCAGGAATTCATAGATTATACGAAATCCATTTGGCGATTTGCAACTGAACGNGCAAGCAGGGTCAATCATCCTGCTCCGTTCCCTGTTGAACTGCCACGTCGATGCATCGAGCTGTACACATTTGCGGGGGATGTTGTCCTCGATCCGTTCAATGGCTCTGGAACAACGTGTGTTGCAGCGAAACAAACCGGACGGGTGTACATTGGTGTCGATTTATCATCTGACTACTGTGACATTGCCCAAGAAAGACTGGATGAAACGCCTGAACATGTGTTGAACCAAACGAAATCCGTCCTTTAATGACTGCCAGAGGCGTAGTGATTTTCAATAACGACGAAGGAGGTAAACCATGGGCGATTGGGATTCCACTGTGCTTACTGGGCCTGAGGGTGAGGATTGGCGCGTGCCGGTATCAGAACTTGAAGCAAGACTTGAACGTCTTGCNCAGGCTCTCCGAGTCGCAGCACTTCCTGGCGCGTTGATTCAACACCCCGTCGATCTGTACTATTTTGCAGGAGGCCGACAAGATGGATCGTTGTTTGTTCCTGCTGAAGGTACTGAAGGCGATGGTCCCGTTTTCTTTGTTCGCCGATCCCTTGAACGTGCTCGGTTTGAGGCGGGGGGCGAGAATGCCCCGTTCCTGCTTGAACCGTTTCCTCGCTTACGGGAATTTGCCGACATTCTCAAAGCAAAAGGAGCACATGATGCGCCGGGATTGCAGTTTGGAGAACTCCCTTCGACATTCGCACTACGATTTACCTCTGCCCTTTCGTCTCTCGGTGAATGCAAAGATGTGACAAGCATCATCCATCGACTTCGCGAAGTCAAATCTCCCTGGGAACAGGAACAGATGGCCTACGGTGCTGAGGTTCAGTTCAGAATGTTCGAGGCTGTTTCGCAACTTGGTGGAGAGGGCGTCTCGGAACTCGACCTTGTTGCTGCTGCTGAGGCCATTAGTCGAAGCGAAGGTTTTGGAGGGCAAGTTCAGATGCGTCGCTTCCCGTTGGAATGCAGCCGTGGTGTCATTGTTTCTGGACGTGCAGGTGGTGTACCTTCTTTTTTTGACTCTGCAATAGGCGGAGCAGGCCCCCACCCTTTGGCTGGAATGGGTTCAGGATTCAACAAAATCAAACCGAATGAACCTGTCCTTGTTGATCTCGTTCACGTTCATCGAGGCTACGTCGTTGATATGACTCGAATGTTCTCATTGGGCGCATTATCGCAAGAATGGCATCAACGTCTTGAAGACATGATTGCAGTCAAGGAAACAGTTGTTGGAGTTCTCGATGAAGGAGGCTTTTGCAGTCAGGCTTGGGAAGAAGGGCAAGCACTCGCTCATGAACTAGGGCATCATGATCATCTCATGGGGATGAAACCAGACCAGTCGAAATTTCTCGGACATTCTGTTGGATTACAGCTTGATGAATCACCCGTCGTGGCGGCAGGATTTGACAGACCCCTTCCTGTAGGAGGAACAATGGCAATTGAGCCAAAGTTGGTCTATGCAGAGGGTAGTATTGGGTCGGAAGACACGTGGATTCGAGATGAAGAAGGCATGCGCCCCGTCACAGCCGACGGCGCTTGGCCTTGGATTACGGAATGGTAGGAACAAAACACCTCGGTGCGTTCAAAGAGGTGGAATGCGAGGGAGATTTATGCCCGCTAAACCATACGCTCCAAGTCACATTGGTTCAGTAGCCTCAACGTTTACTTCAATGCGAATTGCCGGTGCAGTAAAGGACAATCTCGTCACGCTGGTCTGCGAGGAACTGGACCGACTTGTTCCATCGATGGAAGCTGCTACACTTGACAACGATGCGGAGCGTAAAACATTGGACGATGCACAACGCACCCGATTGAATTACAATCGAACTCGTGAATTGATGATCGACCGTATCGAGCATGTTGAATCGGTAGGCTCGGCTGCGGTCCAAGGCGGTATCGAGCATCTCGAGAAATTTCTCGCACGCATCATACGTCACTGCGAAGAGGCAGCAACTCGTGATCGTGTTTCGACGATCAAACCAAGGCATCTTGAAATCGCACTTCACTCAATGGGTAAAGGCAATTCACCTGATGCAGATGATGAAGAGCAGCATGAAGAACAAGGAATCGAAGTGCAAGGAGGAGGAATCATCACAATTACACACGTGAAGTCAATGTCCAGGACACATGCCAAAATGGCCATCACTGATGATGCCGCAGAGGATCTTTTGTTGACCTACGGCGATATGGTATCCGAACTTGAAAACGACATCCGTCAGCATGCCAACCTTGGCCGAGATCCGATGTATTTCATCGATTCCGTGAATCGATTAAGTGCCCTCATGGCGTTCGGTTGGATCCGTAGAATGCTCATGAAAGCAGCAGACAATGCTCGGGAGCGTGGCTATTCTCGCATCGACATTGAACAAATAGTCCACATCGACCCGTTTGAGTGACCATGTTGCTGACGTCGATTCTGCTCTCGGCATTGTTTGCTGGAATCGTTGCCACTCTCGTTACAATTGCAATTGAAAAATTTGGAGGTCGAACCGGAGGCGTTCTTGCAACAATTCCAACAACCATCGTTCCTGCTGCTCTTGGAATGTACACTCTTTCTGGTGAAACGGAATTTGCACAATCGATGTCGATCGTTCCAATTGGAATGATGGTCAATGCAATGTTTCTCTTGGTTTGGATTCATGCGCCTCAAAGGTTGGGGTTGTCCTTGATTGGAACGACGATTCTCTCATTGGTTACATGGATGTTTGTTGGGAGCATCGGACTCGTTGTCTCAAGCGAATTGCAATCATCAGGAATTGATGCATTGACCTACGCATTGTTCGGATTAGGGTTGCTGATTGTTCTTGGTGTATGGACAACATGGACGCCCCGTTCTGCTCCAAAAGGGAGTCGTTCTGTTCGTCCATTCGTTCTTGTTTTACGTGGTTCCGCTGCCGCATTGGCGATTGGAATTGCAGTCTGGTTTTCGAGCCTATCTTACCCATTCGTCTCAGGATTGGTCAGTACCTTCCCTGCAATTTTCATAACGTCAATGATCGCATTGTGGCTCGCACAAGGCCAAGACGTACCACAAGGAGCAGCAGGTCCAATGATGTTGGGTGGAGCAAGCGTTGGCGTCTATGCGGTTGTTGCGATTGTTCTCATACCGATGCTCGGACCTGTTGTAGGCTCGATTCTCACTTGGCTGATTTCAATCATCGCGTGGACCATTCCAGCCTACTTTTACTTGCAATGGCGTCAATCATTAATCAATCTGGACCACCGTTCAGATGCAGGAACGTCAACAATCTCAAATTGAAGAGAACCAACACCTTTGATTTCTGCAAGATGACGACGGAGTGCTCGTGCATCAATGAGGCAACACGGACAATGCGGCCGAGAAGGCTGGTAACGGATTTGAACGTCGCCTTCTTCGGAGATATCGATTGTTTGAACGTATTCCGATTCTGTTAATGGCTTATCCATGTGGGGGTCTTGCCAATTTCCCATGGCTTTGACCAAGCGACGCTGAAGTTTCTTTTGCAAACGATTCATTCTTTCTTCGCCTCATCAATCATTGCTTCTGCTTCGGGAAGACGTAGGTTTTCGAGTCGACCTTCCGCTTCTTTCAGTTCAGATTGACATCGCTCGAGCAATTTTGAACCTTCTTCAAAGCGTTCAAGCGTTGCTTCCAAATCCATGCCTCCGCGTTCTAATTCGGCGACGATTGCTTCCAAACGTCGTAGGGCATCTGAATAGGTCTCTTCGGTCATATTTCTTCCTCGTGTTGTCGTATGTTGTCAATGTTTGCGTCAGCTTCACCGTCAGCAAACTGGAGCGAAAGGGTCTGTCCTTGGTTCAATTCTGCTACACTGGATATGACCTTTCCTTCATGATCTACACCCATCATGTAGCCACGTTCAAGAACCCTCCTGGGATGCGAAATTTGCAGAGCATTTGCGAGAACAGCGAGGCGTTGTTTGTGGTGCTGGAGCACGGACCCTGTGTGCTGATGGAGATCATTTCCGAGCCGTTCCAGTTGACGAACTGCGTGGGAAACTCCTTTGCTTGGGGCGAGCTGCAAACGTAGCCTCAATTGTTGTAATTGTGACCGAGCGTCGTTGAATTGTCTGAGTGTACCTAGGACCATTCGATCCTCACAATCCAATAAGAACGCAAGTTGATCATCGATCAATGGAACACAACACTCCACAGCATGACTTGGTGTGGATGCACGCAGGTCGGCTACAAGATCACTTACGAGAATGTCGGATTCATGCCCAACGGCAGAAACGACAGGCATTGGCATAGCAGCAATTGAACGAGCAACTGCCTCGAGATTGAACGCCCACAAATCTTCAGGCGAACCACCTCCTCTTCCTACAATTACGACATCGCACGGTGGAACTTCAAGTGAATCAGCGATGTTGGTTCGACTGAGTTCTCTTGCAACGGAAAGGCCACGAACGATTTCTTCGACCGCTCGATCGCCTTGAACGGTAACACCAATCACGGTTGTCCGAATCCCTGGCCATCGCGATTGCGACAATTGCAACATGTCAGCCAACGCTGCAGAATTCTTTCCTGTCACAATAACGAGATGTTTCGGTAGTGCAGGGAGCGATTTTCTTGGGCGATCAAGGACGCCTTCTTGTCGCAATTGCAGCAAGAGCTTCTGTTTTTGTTGCTCAAGAGCNCCGATTTTTTGAATCAATTCAATGCGTTCAACAACGATTTGCAGTTGACCACGAGCAGGGTAAAGGTCAACGTTTCCGATGATGAGAACTTCTTGACCGTCTTTGATTCCATCTGGGATGCGGCATCGCCCTTTCCAAATAACTGCGCTGATTTGTCCCCCATCGTCTCGTAGACTGAAGTATGTGTGCCCAGATGCGTAGGGTTTCCATTGGCTAATTTCACCCCTGAGCAAACAATGTTGATTGCGGTCGTCAGAGCGCAACCGAGTTCGTAATGCTTGGACAAACTTGCCAACAGGGGTTGGTTCAATCTCGTCCATACCCTTGCTTAGTGTCCATGGTTCTTGAAGACAACTCAGGGGTCGTTCATGCGTCGATGAAAGGCCTGACGTTTCTCAACCTCTTCGAATTTCTTTTTCAATTTACGAACAAGAAATCTTCCGGCTATGAACAACGCAATTGCATTGATGATGAGAAGAATCCATTCAACCCCTCCCCATTCTTCAAACATCGATTCACCTCAAAGTGGGGGGCGAACGTCAATGTCCACATCCCCAGAAGGGCACCCAATACAACCCAGTCGTGCTTGCTCCTCGACCATCTCTTCATCAAGCCCAGGAGGCAGTTCATCTGGGAGTGGAACTTCTCCATTGAGCAATGTAATCATGCAGGTTCCACATGTACCGGACGTACAGTTCGTTGGAATAACAACGCCTGCCGTTTCAGCAAGTTCAGCCAAAGGAACATCTGACTGGACAATGGCTTGTCCAAGCAAATTAATGCCGCGAAAGAATCGAACCACGGATGGCTGAGTGATGATTTCACCTCAACGGCCTGGCTTGTTTCGGGTCCAACGACCCGTTTGCTTGTTGAAGAACAAGCCAGCTTTCTTCATCCACTTGTTGAACTTGGTTGCACCAGCACCGGTTCGTAAGATGAAGTCTTCACGATCTTCTTGTGCTTGGATGTAGCCTTTGACTGCAAGGGTTTGGTCAATCCAGTCGTTGATGTCCATGAGTCCACCGGTTAGGCCTGTGGATTCGATTTCTGCACTGATGAGATCGGCTGTTGCACCGGTCGCTTCGAGGTCCTTACGAAGCTGCTCGTTAACATCAGCAAAGCCCATGTTCGCAGGCTTTGGCGGAACCGGTCTGCGGGGAGCCTTATCGACATCAATGGTGATTCGCGTACCGTTTTCCAATCGAGTGTTTACCATGTCGCTGAGTGAGGGAGTGAAACTGGTTTCACATTCCCAACATATGAGCGCGTAGTCTTCGCTCCGATCCATATCACGAGACTGCCGAGGGTCCATTTCGTCTCCACATTCAGGACAAGCGTGGAAGATGAGGGCAGGAACGTGTTTCCGTCGGAAATCAACGATGTCCTGAGGAGTACCCTCCAATTCGAGCATTTCATGATCGCGTGCCGCTTCAAGCCCACGCGTTTCAAGTTGGTCTCGAATCTTGACTTTCTGGTCGTCCTTTCCTTCGTCATCAAGGCTGTTCTCAAGTTTGACGATCAATTCAACGGTTTTCCCAAGACGATTCATGATGAGTTTCTTGTCCTTGAAGGCAGTAACCTTTGCGAGTTTGATTCGCTCTTTCTGTTCGGCTAGTTCGCTAAGCACGTCCTTTTGCTTACGCTTGAACCGCATTTCTTCAATGCGACTTTCCTGTTTTCGGTCTGGTGCGAGAACCTTTGCGAGGAAACGTTCCTTTCCGTGACTCTGTGGACCTGCAGCGATGATACTGATGACCCCTTCGGCAATGTCTTGTTTCAGTCCATAGTTGCTAACAAGCTTCTCTGCGTCGATTTTCTTCAGGTCGCCAATTTTGAGCCCAGCATCAGCGAGCAGTTGTGCGGTTGAGTCATCGATTCCTCGACGAAGCAGTGCAAGGTAGGTGTCTTTCTTTGCCATATCATCCCCTCCGACAATGTCAGGCGAGGGGACCTTCCTAAGAAAACCCTCCCCTGCCTTTGTTTACTCAAGAACATCACTTCGAGCCTTTTTCAACCTTCTTGGCGAAATCAACCCAATCCTCCAATGTCAATTCTTCAGGACGCGCATTCATGATGTCCAGATCTTGGAGTGATTGCATCGCATCTTTCCATCGTTGAGCATGCCACCCTTTGATACGAGAGATACGCCTTGGAGCTTTTTTCATGCTCGATCGAATTTTCTTTCTCCGTTGGTCAAATGCATGGTGAATCATTTGTTGCAGAAGTCTCTTGTCAACAGGAAACTCTCTTCCATGCGGCTTCATTCCAACAACTTGGGATTGAACAGCAGGCTGTGGGCTAAAGTGGTGAGGTGGAACAATATGGTGTTCTTCGACATCCCAATCCAGGGCCACGGTCAACCCGAGGGAGCCGATGTCGGCAGGGTGGTTCATTGACAAACGTTGTGCGAATTCGAGTTGCAGCATAAGCACAACGTGAGCGATTGGATTTGTCTGTGCTTTAAGATGGCGGGTTAGTTTCTTGATGAGCGGCGAAGAAATTTGGTAAGGAATGTTGGCTACAACTTTGGTGACATCATCAGGCCAATCAGCCTTCAATGCGTCATCATGATGGAGCAAGAGTTGTTTCGCATTTTGCTCTTCACGAAATGCTTCATCAAGGTGAAGCACAGGAGCATCATCGATTTCTATCGCAGTGACTCGCGCTCCTGTTGCGAGCAGTCGTTGTGTAAGAGTTCCCGGTCCAGGGCCGATTTCTAGGATGTGGTCGCTTTCGCAAACCTCTGCAATGCTAATCATCCGGTCAAGCATTTCATCATCGATAAGAAAGTGTTGACCCAAATCCGTGTTTGGAGGTTGGTAAGCCCGTAGACGATCAACCAATTCCCGAGCAGACTTCATGCATTCACCGGAAACAGGTGGTCAATAAGTCGAGGTTGAAGTGTTCGGTCTTCAACTTCGGAGAAGAATCGGCGAGCGAGTAATTCAGCAGAATCAATGCTACATTTCTCATTCAATTCAGCCATTGAGGAAAACCCAGATGATCCTCTGAGTTCAGCCATCTGCAAGGCTTTCTTGTTGCCAATTCCTGCGAGCAATTCAAAGGCATGCTGTTTGAGTGAGAGATTTCCCGCTTTGTTGAAGAACGCATCGACAAAGTGTTTCCCATGTTCCTCAACAAACAGTTGAAGAATCAAAGGGAAATCCATTTTTGCAGAATTGGACATCTTGTCCATTCGTGCTCCACCAAGAATCGACCCTTCAGGGTCTCCTTTTCCATCGCCGCCAACGTAAATTCGCATGCTTGGTAGGAGTGCTTCACTTGACTCAATTGCAATTCGGCACGGGATGACAGTGTCCTCGGTAAATCCGGTGACAATACCTTCGCTTGTGTCATGTTCTACGACTCGGACCCATTTTGCATCGTAGAGCGGCTGACCGTCTCGGCGACGCTGTTGAGGTCGTGTATTGCCACGATTGTCTCGGCGTTGCTGAGGTCGCTGTTGACGTTGCTGAGGCCGAGGATCGGGCTTTTTCTGAGGCTTTGGAATGTCCTCTCGACCTGTTGCTGGCGGAGGCATCGAGGTGTCGACACTGGGCTTCGACTTGTTGAATTTACGAGGGTTGTAATCACGGCCAGGGCGGCTCATGTAAATCACTTCCATTTAGGGTGTTTATTCGATGCCGACGTGTTGTCGAACGAGTTCGATAACGGCATTTACATCTCCATCATCGATGGAGGCTCGGCGGCTTGCCATAACGGCCTTGATCTCAATTTCACTTAGCGGCATTAGTTCAGCCATTTTGGCAGCAAGTTCTGGGTACTTCTCAAAGGCAGGAAGTTCAGCGATTGCATCCTTCAATAGTGCAAACACTTCGGAATCAGTTGTGTATCCATTGCGGTTGTCACTTGCGGCCCATTCGGCATGGAAAAGGGCAGCTCGTTGCTCATAAGTCAAGTCTCTTCGACGCTCTTGTGCCCCAAGTAGAAGGTCTCGTACAGTGGCAAAATCGACGATTTTTTCTTCTTCAGTCATGATAATCACTCATTCGAGAGGGCGAAGGTGTTCTGGGCGGGCGATAACAGTCTTTTGCATGTTGCCGTCCTTCACTGAGACAACCCAAGCAACGCCTTGGCGCTTTTCGATGAATCCTGTGCGTCCGTGGAATCGACGATGTGGCATGCCCATTTGTTGGCTACCATCGAGGACGATTGCAACACGGTCACCTTCTTCGTAACTGTGCATAATTCTGTTGATGTACGTTCGGGAACGGTCTTTTCGTCGTCGACGAAGGATGCTTCGTGTCCCTACTCTCTGTCCCTTGGATCGCTTCATTTTACTGACCTCCACGGTTCGAAACTTGCATTACGCTGATTCGAGGCATCTCTGCGACCTACCCACTGCATATAAGCACCGCGATGAATCATGTCCTATCAATCAGCGTGAATGTCCCCGACATCAAGCCATTCAACTGTGCATTTTGCCTTGATGAGCGAAGCAATTGACGGTTGGGTTCGGCCATCGTCCCCGTGTACGGTTTCCTTGACGTACGTACCCGATTCACAACGAAGGGTGAACTCCACGGCGAGGTTACCCGAAGCATCGGTTTCAACGCTCGCATCACGAGTCTCAATGACCTTTCTTCTTCGTACCAAATCAGCCCGCCGATGAGCAACCCGTTCCGGTGTTCGTTGAGCAAGATTGACTCCTTTCAATTTCTCAATGGTGCTCAAGATGGTTGCTTCATCTGGAAGTGGCAACGTTTCAACGGGCTCAGGATTTGTTGCAAGAAGATTTGCGATGAGCTCCGCTTTCACGCCCTTTTGCTCACAACTGCGTTCAGCACACAACTCAACAAGGTCGGCCTTCTTCATCTTCTTAAGTTCGGCTTCCTCAAGAATTGAAATCTCAACTCGTTCAAGAGGCTTTTTTGGATTGTCTTTTTTATCGCCCCGACGACGATGCTTTCTCCGTCCGCGACCTCGCTGTTGCACGTCTTCTTTGGTCAAATCAAGCGGTGCTGTCAAGACATCAAGTTCGGGCTGCGTCAGCGGTTCAACAACAAATCGAATGGTGTAGGATTTTTCTGCAGGCGTGTCTTTTACGCGAACGACTTCACTTCGGTTTGAGCGTCGAACATCTGTAATTTCGATGGACCCTCCGGCTTGTTCGTTGATGATTTTCATCGCAGTTTCATAGTCGATGTCCCAACGTTTTGGTTCTTTTACCTCCAGAACAAACGGTCTTCCTCTGCCAAGACAACGAACATCGATGTCTTCTCGACCCATTCCATGGAAGGCATGTTCGCGGCCTTCAAAAAATTCGATGATTGGATTTCCAATAAGATCTTGAACACTTGAAGGATATTGTTGGCCGGTGAAGTTGCATTTTCCACACCCTCGCCCCTTGCAGGCCCTGCAAGGCCATCGAGTCTGTGGGATTCCGCGTTCGTATTTTTTGTATCGCCCGTAAATGTACGCACTACGGACATCAAGCGTTACTGTAAGTGTGAGCACATCGATAAGAGCAAGAATATCCGGTTTGTCATTGACGATCTTCACGCCGGGCAAGCGTTCGCTTAGCATCGTCGAGATCGCCCCCACGAGGGACGGCTTCAACGCATCCGAGCCACCAGCAGCGTACTGCTTACGAATGCCTTCTTCATGTTCGATCTGATCCTTTGGAAAGCGTGCGCCAATTTGCAATTTTTCGATATCATACCCTTCAAGAGAATCTGCAATTACATCCGTCAAAAGGTCGACTTCCTCGAATAAATTTTCACAGAACGGGCACAGCGGTATTTCTTCTCTGATGGCAATCAAGCGTGGATTGCCTTCGCTGATTGAATCACGGATTTGCTGACCCGAGGCTTCGTTCGTCTGTTGGTATGAGCGCTTTCCGCCAAGTCGGCCTAAACAAGAGTTGCATGTCCCCATTCGAAGCAGGTGTTTCAGGCCTGCAGGGGATGGCGCGCGTGGAATTTCTTCGGTATGCGACTCAAGTTGCTCAGGCTCATCGGCTTGTTCAGGCGGTTGTTCGACTTCTTCTACGTCATCCCAAAGAGAATAATCGGTTGAGCCAAACCCAGAATTGGCGTATTTCATCCAATCATCGTCGTCGTTTGGTGTTGAGTTGTCATCCATTGCATCACCTACCGCCGGTGGGACAACCCATTCGACCGCAACCGTCCGTTACCCGTCCCATTCAAGAAGACACCGATTCTATTCTTCTTCTGAGTCTGGCTTTGTGAATTGGTGAAGAAGACCCAAGGCTGCGGTTGTGAGGACGAGACTCGCAATCAAGGACAGGAAGATCATAGCAGCGGAGAAGATTCCAAAGTTGCTGAAAAGACCCATTGGTGAGAGAGCAATCACCGAAAATCCTGCAATATCGGATGCTGCACTACCAATGAGAGCAAGGCTGCAAGCACCACCAACGGCATGCAAGGCTTGTTTGTGGGAATCGCCTTTTTCTCTGCTTTCTCGATACCGTTCGGTTACGTGGATGCAGTAGTCAATACCGACTCCGAGTGAAATCGTTGCGATGGTGACGGTGACGATGTTGAGGCTCGCACCCGAAATCTCCATCAATCCATAGAGCCAAACAACGACCAGAAGAATTGGTACAAGCGTAACCAGTGCTTGTTTTATTGATCTGAAACCAATTGCAAGTGAAACGAAAACGAACAGCGAGCCAAGTACGAGGGACGACTGCATTTCGTCCTGCATTTCAGTTGATGCAACAAAACGAGTCACTGGACGACCTGTCGTCATGACCCACGTCAGAGGCTTTTCCTCAGTAGGCGCAGTTCCTGAGCTTTCCTGTGTACCGGTTGAAAGATTTGTGAAGACCTCAAGATCTCGCCACAACTTGTCCATCGCCGGCGCAAGACTTGGGAAGTCCTCAGGCCCAGTGATGCCAAAACGGATCAACATGTGTTCGTACTCTGCTGGTTGTCCGTTGATGTCGAGCCACGGCGTCGACGTATTGAGTTCAACTTTCGGCATGATGTAGAGGCTTACAATGCTGGGTGGTATCGAAGGAATTGGACCGATTCCAGGGACACCATCAAGTGAAAGGAATCCAAACATAAAAGCAAGACAATCTCTGTCATCCGTGTCAATGAATCCGAATTGTGTCGTGTTGCAACCTACTCCGTTTCCTTCTACATCTGGATTCCANCCNCGCGCTCGAAACGGNGCATCNTCGAGAACCATGGAGCCCTGNGCNGCGAAGACCAACTCGTCAAGTGCGAGAAGATCGATGTTCCCNTCNGGTGTTTTTGTAATCTTTTCTGGTATTCCATCCTCGGGCGTATTCATGCGTTCTCGCAACTCATCGATAGCGGCGTACACTCTCGGATCGAGGACATCGCCTTCAATCAGCAACATTGCAGGCTCTCCCTCATCAGAGAATCGCTCATTAACGATGTTTACACCCTGGGCAAAGTCTGAGGATTCATCGAGAAAATCTTCGACTGCAAAATCGCCTTCAAGATTGGACATGGCAATGCTGGCCGGGACGGTGACAAGCAATGCCAGTAAGGCGATAACAATCGAATTCTTGAATCGGCCGCTTTGAATTGTCAAATTTCGCAACCATCGCTCAGGCACAAGGTGTGTAATTTGTCGTTCCTCGATGGCCTTACCTTTGCGATTTTCTAGCCATTCATCAAAACTCATTCGAAGCAAAGGAACCCACAGACCGGTGAGCAGGAAAGCGGAGAGAATACCCATTGCAGCTTCAATTCCAAAACTCCGCAAAGCAGCAATATCAGAGAAAAGGTTGGCTGAAAAGGCTGCTATGGTCGTAATCGATGTGAGAAGGATTGCTCGACCCACTCGAGTCAATGTAATGGTTCCAGATTCGGAGGCGGTTTTGCCGAGTTTACGTTCCTCCTTGTAACGATGCAGAGCGTGGAGAGAATCGTCAATCCCAAGGGCGAGCACAAGAATCGGTAAGAGATTTGAGAATTGTGAGCGAGCAATGATGTCCAAGCCAAGGAATCCGGTTAGATTCGATACGTGACCGATGAATCCTTGCATCCACAGTAAAGCGCCGCCAAGAGCAACAACGACGATGGCGACATCGCTTACACGACGCAGACTCACATACAGCAGGCCAAGGATAATCAATCCCATCAATACGATGAGCCCCGTCGATGATTGCAATTCCCGGTTTACTTCAACATTCACGCCCTGTCCAACAAGCAGTGTGAGAGAGGTGCGGTCATGGGAACGGAGGAGACCTTCAAGATCCATGTATGTCCATTCAACAGAGCACCCAACCCCTTCTTCCTCTTTTAGCTCGAGACAATATTCTTCGGAATATTGCGGTGGGTGGAGAACAAGTTCGCTGTTATCCAATCGGTAACCGCCTATGACCAAACCATCGTCCGTGTTGCGTATTGATTTCTCCTGTTTGGCATCTTTCCAGGCGATTTCCCAACCACTTTCTTCCAAGGATGCGCGGTCAAGCTGTACCAACAACCATGATGCTGAACCGCTCCAACGGCCGTATCCAGTCATTTCATTTTGCCAATTTCCTTCGGAATCAAGCGAACCTCCAATCGGCCCTCGTTGAATTGAGGTTATATCCGAGACAAAGCCACGGTCAAGTGAAATCCAACGAAGAAAATCGTTGTTGCTCCCTTCAGCCATTCTTGCTGCAGCCATGTCAATGTGGGCTTGGGTAATGTTTTCGTCATCAAAACTTAGACATTCGATCGGAAAGCAATCCGTCCAATTTGTTGGTGCTGGAGTAGGAACGCCCAGTGATGAGAGCCCCGGTTGTGTCAAAATTGAGGTGTTGTTCATGAAACCTCGAAAGATATCTGCCAAGGACATAACACCGGTCGTTTGGTGACCGGTTACCTCGTTAACAAGGGGCTTAAGTGATTGCCCGAGCGGGTGGTCTTCAACCAGCTTTGCCTTCTGGTCGATTTCCTTGAGGATTGTTAAGTTGAGAATACCTCCATCAGGTTCGGAGATCCCTACCCAAGGCTCTCCGGCTTCGATAATTTGCTCCACTGGAGGTATGTTGGAATAGTCCGGAGTATTTCCATCGATTGTTGATGCAGGTTTCCAAGTGCTCAGGTTTTCAACGTGGGCGGGATCTCGAACAGAGACAACAAATCCTAGGATGATTTCACTCGTTGGAAATTCGGTATCGATGAGGCTCTGAGCAGTCAATTCTGGAGATTCCATTTCATAGGATTCCATGTCAATCGGCTGTAGCGCAGTTAAAACACCCGGAATCATGAACAATGTCAGAACGAAGACAGCTATGTGGACTCGATTTCGATGAGCAACCATGCCCTTTGAAAATCTCGCAAAACGAGTGTCCATGCCCAAAGGGCTGAGTTATCCTTCATGAATGAATGTATCTTATTCCATCCAATTTCCGTGGAAGTTCTCAGCATTATCAACTCGGACGAACAAATCAAGAGCAGTCCACGTTAAACTGTTGAAACCAGATGCCATACCTTCGGGGCCACCTGCTTTGGCCGTCATAAATTCAAATGTGTCCGATGGTGAGTGCCATTCTTGCCAGAAGGAGATGTCACCGCCTGGACTGAAGAAATTGAATGTTGGATAGCCCTCCGAGAAGAATGAACAATGGTCGGATGAGCATGACTCTGCTTTTTGCCACATGATTGGGTTTCCCTCGGTCGGCTGATATGCCAAGTTTTCGTCGATTGTTTGTGTGACCCAGTCGTACATTCGATCCATATTTTCATCGCTTGCACCTGCGATACTGATGCTCCAATCGTATTTGGTTGGTTCAAAAATGTCCCCTGTAAGCGGGTCGATAAGTGGTTCAGTAATCGGGGTGATGGGATAGTTGAGAGAAACCATATCGAAGTTCATGTACGTTCGAACAGAGACATTTTCCGGGAGGTTGGCTACATAGGCCAGTGACCCGAGGAGACCTTCTTCTTCGCACGCCCACAACGCTGCTACGACAGTGTGGTCGAATTCCATTTGGGCGAGCGCTTGACCGACTTCCAAAGAAACGGTTGATCCTGAGGTATCATCGTTCGATCCTTCGTTTGTCCCTCCCCCTGGTGGCGTGAACATGTAGGCGATGTCGAAGTGTCCACCGATGACGATGTACTCGTCAGGATTAACGCGCCCCCAGTTGTAGCCAACAATGTTCAGTTGATCAGGGTCATCAGGATACTGGGTAATCTCGACATGGTCAAATCCCATGTCCCACATCATTTCTTCTGCTTTTTCTGCAGCTGCCTGATACGCTGCACCTCCCTCGTGGAGTGATGCACTTGCACACCACCGGTTGTTGTAATCCGTGGTCAGCATGTCGATTGTTTCGTATGCTCGACGACCATCGACCAACATGTATTCTTCACTGTCCATTAACGGCAGAGTTGCGTTCCAAACGTCCTCACCAGAGGTGATTGTCAGAGCAATATCGCTTCGTTCGGAATCAAGAACAAGGAAGGTAAGACTTGTTTGTGCTGCGTCAAACGTCATCTCGACATCGTCCCTCAGAACATTGTATTCGTCCATAAAATAGAAGCCTGGGCTCCGGTTCATTGTCCAGTCCACATCCGATGTGATCTCGATGGTGAAGTATTGACCTCTGAGAACAGATTCTGGAGCAACAACTTCGAATTCCGTCTCTTGAACGGAAACAATTTCCTCACCAAAACACCCGCTTAACATGGCGAGAACAATGGTAGCAGCGAGGAGGATTGGACGCATCATCTATTGGTCAATACCCTGACATTTAGCAATTCGCCTATTCAGGCCTCGGCTTCGCTTTCTCAATCTTTGTGCATGTTAACACTCAAAGGAAAGTATGATGTTCAAGCAGTGAATGCTTTACACAATACATTGGATGGGAAAAACGGTTTCATTCTTGCTCTTCTGTTGGCAGGCCTTCTGCAGACCATC
>NZVG01000022.1 GCA_002698145.1 Methanobacteriota archaeon
TTGACTATCGGTTTTTAAATGAATCAATCCGTTATCTTGCATTACACTTGAATAAAGTTGTAAAAATTTAGGGTGTGTTAATCTATTTTTTGCTCTTTTCTTTTTGATTTGGGGATCAGGAAATGTAATCCAAATTTCATCAACTTCATTTTCAGAGAAACAATATTCTATAAATTCAATTCGAGTTCTTAGAAAAGCTACATTAGACATTCTTTCATTCAAGGCATCACTTGCACCTTTCCACATTCGAGACCCTTTTACATCTATGCCTAGAAAGTTTTTATTTGGATATTTCCTTGCTAAACCTACAGAGTATTCACCCTTACCACAGCCTAACTCTAACACTAAAGGATAATTATTTTTAAATATATCAGACTTCCATTTCCCTTTAATTGAAAAGCCTGCTTTTAATTCCTCAAATGTAGGCTGAAATACATTAGAGAATTCTGCCATTTGAGAAAACTTGCGATGTTTGTTTTTTGCCAATTTTTAAATTTTTTCAAAAATAGGTCAATTTTTAAGTACTTTCGAAACGTGAATTCTAAAAAACGAATACTTGTTGCACCGTTGGATTGGGGGCTTGGACATGCTAGTAGATGTATTCCTATTGCTAAGGTTTTACAAAAAGAAGGTTTTGAAGTAGTATTTGCTACTAGCGGAAGGGCCTTAGAACTACTCATAAAAGAGTTTCCAAAAAATGATTTTATAAAGCTAGAGGGATATAACATTACATACCCAAAAAATGGACAAATGGCAGTGAGTATGTTAAGTCAATTATTTAAAATTTGGAAAAGTATTCGCAAAGAACACATACAATTGCAACAAATTATTGAAGATTATAACATTGACGGTGTGATTTCAGATAATCGTTATGGCTTATACTCTAAAAAAGTACCTTGCGTATTTATGACTCATCAACTAAAAATACAATCACCAATATTTTCTGAAACTTTACAAAAGATTAATTTCAAATACATCAAGAAATTTGACGAGTGTTGGGTGCCTGACTCAAACACGCATTCTTTGAGCGGTCAACTTTCAAATGCTAAAAATACTCCTTTTAAATGTCGATATATCGGTGCTTTATCACGTTTTGAAAAGCTAGAAAAAACAGAAGATTTAGATATTCTAGCCATAGTTTCTGGTCCAGAACCTCAACGTAGTATTTTTGAGGAATTACTAAAAAAACAGTTAATAGCATCAAAACTAAAAGCATTATTAGTTTTAGGCAAAACAGAAGAAAACAACGAAGAGGAAATAGAAAGCTTGAAGCTAGTTAGCCACCTCAGTGCCAAGTCACTAAATCAACAAATGGTAAATGCAGATGTTGTCATTAGTCGTTCTGGTTATTCTACTGTAATGGACATAGCAAAACTGCATAAAAAAGCCATTTTTGTGCCAACTCCAGGACAAACCGAACAACTTTATTTAGCCAAGTACTTTTACGATAAAAATAAAGCTTTTGCTATGCATCAAAAAGATTTTAATCTAAAAAATGCTTTGATCAGAAGTTCAGAATTTAATGGATTTAAAGCCAAAAGTGATGATACAGATTGGAAAAATATTTTTGAAGTATTTAATAAAATTTCTAACTTAGCTNAATGAAAAATTTTTTGAAGTATTTAATCCTATCAGTCGCTTTTGTTTTGATTACATCATGTAATTCCCTTACATATTTACCAGCTGGTGAATATGAAAAATTTACAGTTAAAGCGAACGAAGTTTTTTATAATAATCATGCTGTTGCGAAGATTGGACCAATGGAATACGAGTACTCTGCTGGAAATTTTATTATGGAAGTTAGTTTAATACAATATTCAGCTGTTTATGATGAAATGACAAAAAAAATTGCTCAGTTTATGTCTCAAAGAAATCCTAAGGCAAAAATTGAAGTAAAAGTTCCAAGAGATGATCAACTGGATAAGTGATTTGATGTCCAAATGTGTATCAACTAGACTTTTTTAGTGTAAAACCAAATGTTGTTCCAACACCTTCTGTACTTCTTACATTAATTGTTTGGCCATGACTTTCTATGATATGTTTTACTATAGACAGTCCTAGCCCACTTCCACCAGCTTGCCTTGATCTTGATTTATCAACTCTAAAAAAACGCTCAAAAAGTCGTGGTAAATGTTTTTGAGAAATACCAATGCCGTTATCAGCAACTTCAATTAAAATATTATCTCCCATTTCATACAATCTAACTTTAGTATTTCCGTTAATATTACCATAATTAATAGAATTCACTAGTAAATTTGTCATAACATGATGTANNAAATCTCTATCAGCGTGAACATATACTTGTGCATTTTTATCATAATCTAATCNAATTGANATATTTTTTGATTTAGTTTTGATTTCTAGTTGACCGATTATTTCTTCGATTAATAAAATAATGTCCCAATCAGAAAAATCAAGACTATCATTATTAGACTCAATACTTGTGATTACATCTAAATCATTTAGCATAGTTATCATTCTATCTATTGATTTTGAAGCACGTTCTAAGTATTTAATTTTTACATTTTCATCATTAACAGCACCATCTAAAAGTGTATAAATAAAACCCTGCATATTAAAAACTGGAGTTTTTAGCTCATGAGATATATTTCCAATAAATTCTCTTCTAAATGTTTCCATTTTTTTTAACTCATCTAATTCATATTTGTTGCGATTCAAAAAATTAAAAACGTCATTATTTACTTTGTCTAAATCAGTCTCTATTTTTTCAGAAACCCCTTTTTGACTTAAAATAGTTTTATAAATGACTTTTACTTTTTCACTTATAAAATTAGAAAGAATTAGATAATTAGTTGCAAAGCAAAAAATAAAAACTAACAAAAAAATAATTATAAAATTTTCTAGTTTAGAACTAACAAAAAGAAAATTAATCGTTTGAAATAGTAATGAAATTAAAATTGCTAAAAGAAAAGATGAAAAAAAAGATATTGATTTTGGATTAGTATATTTTATCATTAGCATTCAAATTTGTACCCAACTCCTTTAATTGTTTTAATATAATTGGGATTAGTTTTTGATCTAATCTTTCTTATATGAACATCAATAGTTCTATCTCCAATTATTACATCATTACCCCATACTTTTTCTAAAATTTCTTTTCTCTTAAAGACCCTGCCGGGTTTTGAAAGAAGTAATTCATATAATAAAAATTCTTTTTTAGTTAAGTCAACTACATTATCTTTATATTTTAATATAAATTTCTCCGAGTCTAAGCAAAGATCTCCAATATTCATTATTGAAANCTGATTATTGAACTCTGATTTTCTTCTAAGTAAAGCATTTACACGACTTAATAAAAGACGGGGTCGAATTGGCTTTGTAATGTAGTCGTCCGCTCCCGAATCAAGCCCAGCAATTTGAGTATAGTCCTCTGATCTAGCAGAAAGNAAGGTAATGATTGTTTCAGAAAGAGCCTCTATAGATTTAATTTTGTGGCATGTGGTAATTCCATCCATATCGGGCATCATTACGTCTAATATTATTAAATCAGGAAGAAACTTTTTCGCTATTTCAATAGCTTCGATTCCATTACTTGCTAATTTAACTTCATATCCTTCATTGATGAGATTATAGCTAATAAATTCAAGAATATCATCTTCATCATCAACGACTAGAATTTTAATTTTCATTATTACAAATAATTTTCATCAAATATATATATAAACTACAAAAATTTTATTTTTACCAAAAAAAAAATGAAAGTATTAAAATATTTATGCATGATAATTATCCTTGTATCATGCTCAAATCAATCTGAAATTTTATTGACAAAGCTTGAAGATTCAGCCAAAATGGAAGAAGCTAAATTAAATTTATTAGAACTAACAAAAAAAAATGATAATAACTTTAGCTTTAATTTTGATATTCAAAACTTTGAACTAGGCATTCAAACTGACANTGAAAATGTGTTTAAAATAGCAAATTCTAAAAAAGGTCAACATATTCACTTAATTTTAAATAACGATCCATATTTTGCTAAATATTCANCAAATTTTGAACATAAATTAGATACAAATAATAATATTATTCTTGCTTTTTTGTCAAGATCATATCACGAATCTGTAAAAAATAAAAATGCATTTGTTTTAACCCAAACTGGAGATCAATATGACTTAAATAGTGAATTTCTATTTTACAGCAGGCCTAAGGGTAGCTATAAAATAGAAGATTCAAATGANATTTTATTAGACTTTTATTTAGTTAACACTGATATTTCTAAAAATGGCAATAAAGTAAGAGCGACAATTCAAAATCAGGAATTTATAATTGATGAATGGTGCCCGTATTTAATTAATGGGCTAAAAAAAGGTGAAGTATCAGTTAAACTTGAGCTTCTAGACCCAAATGGAGAACTTATAAAAACTCCATTTAACCCTACATTCNGATCCTTTATTATTGAATAAATAATTTTTAGTTTTCATTCATCTTAACAATAATTTAACACAACTTTTTTATTATGATAATATGTTTCAAACACTGAGTTAACTTAACAAGCAGTTATTTGCAACATAATTTTAACAAATAATAAAAAAAATGAAGAAAAACTATTTAAATTTATTGTGCATCTTAACCTTAAGTGTTTTAGTTGCATGTGGTGGAGGCGGTGATAATGACAATACAACACCTCCAGAACCTCCAGTAACAACTACATATTCTGGAGTTATTACTGAAAATACNACTTGGACATCTGACAATGTTTANACNTTAGATGGGCGTGTTGTAGTTCCTNATGGAGTTGAACTTACTATAGAAGCAGGAACTGTTATTAAAGCAAATGCTGGACAAGAATCTAACGCTTGTGCATTTATTGTTGCTAGAGGTGGTAAAGTATTTGCCAATGGCACAGCTGGTCAACCTATAATTTTCACTTCTTCAGCTGATGAAATTACCAACGATCATTCATCTTATCCTGGTTTTGCTAATCTTGATCCTTCATACAAAGGATTATGGGGTGGTGTTATTATATTAGGTAATGCACGTATCTCAGCAGATGCTGATGCAGTTCAAATTGAAGGAATTCCTGCCGATGATACAAATGGATTATATGGTGGTTCTGATGATGCAGATAATTCTGGAGTATTCAAATATGTTCAAATCCGTCATGGTGGAACACTGCTAGGAGAAGGTAATGAAATCAATGGATTGACACTAGGTGGTGTTGGAACAGGAACAGAAATTCATCATGTTGAAGTTGTTGCAAATGTCGATGACGGCATTGAATTCTTTGGTGGNAGTGTNAATGCCTCTCACCTTGCAGTACATAGCCAAGGAGATGACGCATTTGANATTGATCAATCTTACAATGGTACGATTACAAATATTGTTGGTATAGCTGATTCAGAATCTGATCATGCATTCGAAATTGATGGACCAGAAGGATCTTGGGACGGTTTGTTTACTATTGATGGAGCTACNATGATGGGATANNATGACGAAACTATTAATGGTGAATATGCTGATTTTAGAAAAGAAGCNATGGGATCAGTTAGTAATGTTTTATTTCATAACTTCTCATGCGGATCAGATTTTGAAATTGATGGTGGAAGTTCAACTGCAAACCTAACATTCTCAGGCTTAGTATTTGATGTTTCTCATTTACCAGCCTCGGACGCATCGGGAAATACTTGTAATTTATCTACTGAGGACATTTGTGATGATCAAACTGGAAACAATACTAATTTCAATGCAACTTTAGGAAATTCTGGTGGTGCAGATAAGTCTCAATTTACAGGATGGACTGCTGGAACTTATTAAAAACTTGTTAATATATTAATTATAAACTTTTTATAACTCACCAAATCTTTAATAGATTTGGTGAGTTTTTTTATAGAAGTGAATTTAAAACTAGTACTATTTTTTTCATTTGCAATTTTGATGCAATCACTTATTGCTCAAAATGGAATTATCAGAGGTAAGATTATCGATTCTGAATCAGCAGAACCGATGTTTGCTGCAAGTGCTGGCATAGAAGGAACCACTAATGGAGCTTCTGCCGATTTTGATGGTAATTTTGAAATTTCAATTGCACCGGGAAAATATAATTTAGTTATTTCATTTATTGGCTATAATTCAACTACAATTTCTAATGTTGAAGTTTTTGATAGTGAAGTAACATTTTTAGGATCAATAGCTCTAGAAAACTCAGCAATAAATGTAGAAACAGTAGTTATATCAGCTGAAGCAATCAAAAANTCTGAGGTTGCAATTTTAACAATCAAGAAAAAATCTGTAAATGTTATTGATGGTATTTCATCTNAAAATTTTAAAAAAATTGGTGATGGTGACGCTGCAGTAGCAGTTAAGAGAGTTCCAGGCGTTTCAGTTCAGGGAGGTAAATATGTATATGTAAGAGGTCTTGGAGATAGGTATACAAAAACAACATTAAATGAATTAGAAATCCCTGGTCTAGATCCGGATAGAAACTCAATCCAACTAGATATTTTTCCTACAAGTATAATTGACAATATAATTGTCAAAAAAACATTTTCTTCTGATTTACATGCTGATTTTACTGGTGGTGTTGTAAACTTAAATACAAAAGCATTCCCAGAAACTCCAAAACTTAACTTATCTATTGGGTTAAGCTACAATAATAAAATTCATTACAATCCATTTAATCCCAATAATAATTTTTTATCATATGAAGGAAGTAATACTGATATTTTAGGTTTTGATAATGGTGATAGAGATCTACCAATAAGCCCAACACTATTAGATAATATTGTTGATATTAGATTGTCAGATACGGAACTTGTATTAAATGCAACTAAGAGTTTTAATAGCGAATTAGCTACAAAAAGAATGAATAATTTAATTGACGGTAGTTTTAGTATTTCTGGCGGCAATCAAAGAGAAATTGGAGATTCAAGATTGGGCTATATTGGCGCTTTATCTTACAAGAAAAGCTCAAGTTTTTTTCAAGATGTTGAACAAAACGAATTTGAGAAAAATGATGATAATACTAACAATAACTTAGTGCTAAATAAAGAACAAATAGGTGATATTGGAAAAACTGAAGTTTTAGTCAGTGCAATGGCAGGAGCTGCTTTGAAGACAAATAATTCAAAAATAAAATTAAATATCATACATCTTCAAAATGGTGAGTCAAAAGCTGGNTTTTTCATNGAAAATAATTATGAAAGTAATTTTAANNCNATTAAAAAAGAAAATTTAGAATATACCGAAAGATCTCTTTCTAATGTTTTGATTGAAGGTAATCATAATTATAAAAATGGAGATATTAAACTAATATGGAAAGTTTCTCCAACTTATTCCAAAATTAGAGACAAAGATATTCGTGAGACTGCATATGAAATAAATGATGGCAATTATACAATTGATGTTTCTAATGCAGGTACTCCTTCAAGAATGTGGAGAAATCTTAACGAATATAATATTGCTTCTAAAATTGAAATCATTAAAAAGCATGAAATTTTCAATTTTGATGCAAAAATGAAAATTGGTTTAAACTATACATTTAAATTTCGTGATTATGAAATTTTACGTTATTTGATCATCCCTCAAAACGTAACTGCAGCTTCAGGTTTAACCGGCAATCCAAATGAATTACTCACTACTCAGTTATATGATATTACATCTGAGTCAGGATTTTATATAAAAGGTGAATATCAACCCTCTAACCAGTATTCAGGGACAAAGTCAAATTTAGCTGCATATTTTCATGAAGAGTTTCAGTTAAATGAAAACCTAAAATCAGTAACTGGTTTAAGAATTGAGAAATATGATCAATTTTATACTGGCGTAAATCAAGCAGGTGTTGAATATAATGATAAAAATGTTTTATCAAATTTAGATTTCTTTCCTTCTTTAGGAGTTATTTATACATTAAATAAATCCTCAAATTTAAGAGGTACTATTTTTAAGACAACTGCTCGACCGTCTTTTAAAGAGAAATCAAATGCACAAATATTAGATGTACTTTCAGGAATAACATTTATTGGAAATCTCGATTTAATCTCTTCTACAATATATAACATTGATATGAGATATGAATATTTTGGAAAGAATAATCAAACAATATCTCTAAGTGGGTTCTATAAGGATATAAGCAATCCAATAGAAATGACATCTTTTTCTTCTGACCCAGATAATATTCAACCTAGAAATACAGGAGATTCGAAAATTTTTGGACTTGAATTTGAAGCTAGGGCTAATTTTCCTTTTCTAGATAATTGTTACCTAAATGTAAATACGTCAATCATTAAGTCTGAAGTAATAATTATTAATGAAGAATTGAATTCTAGACAAAATAACTTAAAAGTAGGTGAAGAATTAGTTAAAAGTTGGTTTGGAAATGAACTAGTTAGAGATATGCAAGGACAAGCGCCATTTTTAATCAACGCTGGATTGAGTTATAAATTTGAAGATATAAATACAGAAGCTAGTTTATTTTATAATGTTCAAGGCCCAACACTATCAATCGTTAGTATGAATAAAATTCCTGATATTTATACTGAATCATTTAATAGTCTTAACTTAAATTTATCATCAAAATTTAATGGTAAATCTAAAATATCATTAAGTATTAAAAATATTTTAAATGATGAAAAAGAAATGAATACAAGATCATTTGGCATTGAAAATGCTATTTACCGAAAATATAATCCTGGAAGATACTTTAGTGTGAAATGGTCTTATGACCTTTAGTTTAATGTTAAGTTAACATTTTTATAACATATCAAATGACTTAATATAGATTCGTAAATTTATATTTGTCAAACAAATTTGATTAACAATGNATTCAAAAATTGATATAAGCAAAGCACTATATACAATAATAATGATTACTGTTTATTCCGTTGCAATGTTAGTAGGCTGATTCTTTAGAAAATGCCTAAAAACTTCTTTAACAAATTTAGTTATCCAACTAATTTATGGATTCATAAAAATGAAAGAAGATTCCTTTCATTCACAGTAGCCGCATTTTTACTTGCTATGTTCGTAACACCACATCCACAAATAGGAATGTGGGTTGGTTTTATTTTTGCAGCCTATGCTGCAGTTGCTAATGATAGTATCCAGACCTTAGGAACATTTATTGCATCAAATCAAGACAAAAAATGGTGGATGTTATGGATATTTATTGGGGGTATATTTTTAATTACAGTCGGTTATTCATGGTTTAATTTTGACGGAGATGTCAGTCATGGACGGCTTATGGCTAAAGGTTTTGAAAAAAGTCCGACCAATTTTCACTTTCTACAAATAGCTGCTCCTATATTTTTATTAATTCTTACTCGTTTAAGAATGCCCGTTTCAACAACATTCATTTTACTTACTTCCTTTGCTGCTGCACCAGCCGCTGTAGGTAAAGTACTTGCTAAAAGTATGAGTGGATATGTTTTAGCCTTTTTTATGGGCTTCATTATTTTTATGCTCATCTCCAAATGGGCCAAGAAAAAATTTGTTGGGGACGCCAAATTTGCTTGGACTATAGTTCAATGGATTACCAGTGGTACACTATGGTCAGTATGGCTAATGCAAGATGCCGCAAATATTGCCGTTTACTTACCAAGAAGTATGAGCTTCATGCAGTTTATGGGTTTTGCTGGTGTAGTATTTGTTGGATTAGGTTTACTACTTTATTTCAAAGGTGGCAGAATACAAAAAATTGTTACGGAAAAATCTGTTGTCACTGATGTACGTTTCGCTACAATAATTGACTTCATTTATTGCATTATTTTGTTTTATTTCAAACTCTATTCACAAGTACCAATGAGTACTACATGGGTGTTTATTGGTCTTTTAGGAGGTCGTGAATTCGCTATGGCATTAAGAAACTCTGGAGAAAATAGCACAGCCACAGCTGTTAAATTATTTATTAAAGATTTCTTTTATGCACTAATTGGACTTATAATTTCTATCGCCATTGCAATTGG
>NZVG01000023.1 GCA_002698145.1 Methanobacteriota archaeon
TTCTCACCAACTCCTCACGACTGCAGAATACTTGGTTGATGCAGGGTTGGAACCGAGTAAAATCTGTCTCGATCCTGGGATTGGCTTCGGAAAGACGCTCGAACACAACATCGATTTATTGAATGGCTGGGAAACATTCCGTGGGGAACACGATTTTTCAGTTCTTTGGGGCGTTTCTCGTAAATCAATGATCGGCCAATTGACAGGCCACTCCTCCACGGACGATCGATTGTATGGTACGCTTGGTGTTGCAGCACATGCACAGCAAGCTGGAATTGATTGGTTAAGAGTTCATGACGTACAAGCACATACTGACTTACTTGGCGTTATGGAGAGGCTCAGTTAGGTGATTCCCCCACCAATGAATCCAGCGGCTGCAAACCATGCACCGAGCATGCTTCCAAGGTTCGTCAGGGCTGTAACCAGTAAAACTCGACCTGCACGATTGCTCCAGAAACCACCAATAGTTGTTCCCTTGAGGAACAATTGCAAATCCTCTGCCGTCGGTTCAGAAATTCGAAGTTGAACGTAACCAGCGAACCAACCTGCTGCTAAGGCAGGATTCAATGAAGTAATTGGACTTGCAAGTGCAGCGGTCAGTATTGCCAAAGGATGACCCCGTGCTAAGATACAACCAACTGCGGCAAAGATTGCATTGAACAGGGTCCATATTGTCAACATCCTCACAACATCAACATCATCGTTGTTGAACAGTGCAAATCCAACAAGTCCCATAACAATCAGTGGAATTGCAAATGGCAAGGTCTTTCCAATAATTCCCTTCCGGGGGACCGAGGATATTCTCTCCATGTCTTCAGTAGGTAGCGGAGTGTAAGGCGAAAGTGCTTTTTCAATCCCATTTAGATGACCCGCTCCGACAACGACGAGCATTTTCTCTTCCGTTTTTGCCTGCATAATTTTCTCTGCAATGTATTGATCTCGCTCGTCGATGAGTGCTTCTCCCGCACCCGGTGAGAATTGCTTCAATTCATCCATCATGGAAGACAGCAAATCCGAATCTGACAACAAATCATCGAGGTCTATCTCCTCGTCCTCATCCTCTTCTTCGACAAAAAGCGACATAAGTAAACGAAAGCGTTCTCTCCACTTCATTTTCTTCCAAGCCCTTCGCATGGTGACTTGGATGTCTCGATCGACCAATGCTACCTCCAGACCCGCTTCATTCGCAGTTTGAACGGCTGCAAGTAGTTCTGCACCGGGCTCTTGACCTTCATTAAGCCCCATTCTTCGTTGCTCAGCGCTCAACATGGCTTGAATGAGAACCATCGGGGCTTTCCCTTCTTTGATGACTCTGCGGAGTCCTTCCTTGTCCAACCTACGTCCTTCAACCAACGCGTCATGACGTGTTTGACATAACTCAACACCGACAACTTTCGGTTGATAGGTTTCGATTTGTTCACGAACAGCCTCAACCGAGGCGGTTGCAACATGAGCAGTCCCCAGGATTCTCAACGTCGGAGAAATATCGACGAATGGTGCTGCATTGCTCATGCATCCCTCTCCTCTGAAAACATCGAATCCAGTCGATTTGAAAATGCTTCGAGAATCGCTTCATGCTCTTGTTCGTCTACGTGAGTCTCATTAAAGCCAAGCGATGCGAATTGAATTTGCCCTCCGGCCATACCTCGATGTCCTCCTGCTTGTCCGTTCGGGAATTCTTTCGAAAGCATCAGCCCAATGTGGAGATTTTCACGCCGACTTCGGGCGGAAAGAAGTATCTTCTGACGTTGAATGCCGAACACAATGACGAGGTCGGTTGTTGATGTGGCAAACAAAAAGTCGGCCACCTGCGCCAGATCGTCTCTGTGGATGAGGTTGTTGATCGGGGCAAGGACGAGCCCTCCTTTCTGAGTCATGGTCGTAAGAGCCTGTCGAAAAGATTGCAAGGTTTCCTGTGTACGCAATGGAGCCTGTATCGACTGCAACAAGTCATCATCAACCCAGGTATTCAGCCACATGAGTGCCCGCAAATCGACTTGATTGAACGACCGTGTGAACGAAAGCGTATCTGTTCGCAAACCGAACGAAAGAGCGGTAGCAAGGCGTGGCGTCATTTCCAAACTCATGCTCATGAGAAGATTAGCGATAAGTGATGATGTTGCGGAATACTCTGGACGCAAGAATGCGACATCTGCACTGACTGTTTTGTCAGAGCTGTGATGGTCGATGATGATGTGAGGCACACAGTCCTTGGGGAGGATATTGTTCGCTCCGGGTTGATGAAAATCAACAGTGATGATGCATTCAGCTTCATTGAGGACATCCTCCAACTCCCAGTCAAGAATAATCCGTCGTAGCGGGATTTCAAGAAGGCGGACCATGGCTTGATTTTGCTGATGTTCGATGAGCCCTCCGTGATAGATTGTCGGTTCATGACCAAAGAACGCAACCAATTCATGCATCGCTAATGCGGATGAGAGTGCATCTGGGTCAGGGTTGTCGTGGCAAAATATCGCAACCTTGGATTCTTCAGGTAGATGACGAATGTAGCTTTCCAGAACCGTGGCTCCAGCATGACGCTCCCAAGAACGGACCTTTTCTTTGAACGCAGCGGTTATGATGTCTTGAACATCAATCTTATCCACAGTATCGACATCATCACCTGCTGATTTTTCGGAGAGAATCGGTGCATCAGGCCATCGGTTACGAAGAGCAGAAAGAACTTGGTCTTCCTTGAGAACCTCGGAATCGACAAGAATGACAGCGGTTGGTTTCTGGCCAGCGTTGGGTAAATCAGAAACACTCAATGGTTTTGGTAACGGAAGAATTTCGCAGTCACCCAATTCTTCAGCGATTGCAAGTGATGAAGCGAGACCAATCAGTCTTGTTGGTCGCCTCTCAGCGCACCAGCGAGCCAGATTGACAGCAATCGGGCTGTGACCTATTACCAAGAACATAGGATGCTCCTCAGACTTGATTTGTGCGGTTCAAACTTCAAGGTTCGTATTCAAAAGGAAATCTGAACGTTCTCTCGCTGAACACCTTCGACGACGAAGAGATCTTTCCTCGTGCAACCTTTCGTTGCAGCAACAAAGTTTGTTGGAATCATCTGGATTGCAGAATTGAAGTTGGTGGATGAAGCATTGTAGAATTCTCGTCGATCTGCGAGTTGGTTTTCGAGCGCCACCAGTTGGTTTTGCAAATTGACGAAGGATGTATCGGCTTTGAGATCTGGATATTGTTCTGCAACCATATTGATCTTTGGCATAAGGCCGGAAAGCATGCCTTCAGCAGCGCCAACACCCTTCACGTCTCCCTGTGCAAGGCAGCCGGCAGCAGTTTGGCGAGCGAGCGCAAACTGCTCAAAGATTTCACGCTCATGTTCTGCGTATCCTTTTACGATGTTGACGAGATTTGGAATCATATCATAACGTTGTTTGAGGAGCACATCAATGTCGGCCCAGGATTTGTTTGCATTTTCTTCCAAACGAACCAATCGGTTCCAAGTGCTGAAAAACCAGAAACCGAAAATTAGGAGTATGAATCCTCCAACAATAAGTCCAATCATGAGTGCGTCCATGAAGATTGGTCGTGTCAAACACTTATCAATCTATACCACAGATTGGGTTGATATGATATGCTGAGTCCAAATGGAAGCGGTATGGACGCCGTTACCATGGCTTTGGTAATCTTAGGCAGCGGTTTCATTGGTTTTCTTTTCGCACCGCTCGGTCTTGGCGGCGGTCTCCTGTTTGCTCCATTGCTTCACTACGGTCTAGGCTGGGAAATTAATGGAGCATTGCTCATCGTTTCTCTTGTCCTGTCCGCAACTGTAGCGTGGGGATCAGGGTTGCGTCACAGGAAAGAGGGACACATTTCAGATGAGCGTTTCAAGCAGAGCCTGTGGGGGGCACTTCCAGGTGCCATATTAGGGGTGCTCGTTGTTGCCTCCATGAGCGGATCGTTCGATTTGTTGTTCAAAGGTTTGAGTCTGATTTTCGTAACATGGGCCATTGGCAAAACACTTCGCTCAACGGACACAGGCATCGTACAGGAACAAGAACCAAACCTGCCCATGCTTGGAGCAGGTGTCGCTTCTGGTGGTTTTCTGTCCTCTGTTCTTGCTATTGGTGCGGGAGTAATTTATGTTCCAGTACTCAGATCATACGGCGGGCTTGAGTCGAGGAAGGCGATTGGAACAAGTCTTCACATCATGATGGTTGTACTTCCAGTGTCCATATTGGCACACTTTTCAGTTCTTGATTCGAGTCAGCTCGATGTTCTTACATCGAATCTTGTTCTTATCTTCAGCCTGTTTGTGGTGGTTGTTATTTCGGCAAATTTCGGTGCGAGGTTTGGGATAGCAAACGTTTCCGAGCATCGGACTATGCAGCTTTTTGTTGCTGTACTTTTCGTAATCGGGATCCGATACATTCTTGATCTTTCATCGAACCTATTGTAGCTCAACAGGCGTCAAAGGCTTCAATCAGATATTCAGTAATCGGGTTTGTCCATGCCAATTCAAGCACCCCGTCTCGCCCCTGAAGCGCATAAGCACGTACAACATCACGAACGCGTACGTTCCCGTCCGAGGACCGAGCCAAAATGGTTGCACCCTTGACCGACTTACCCGTCCCGTGTGGATCGTACACGGTATCGAGGGCTTCTTCGAGGAACCAGTCTGCTTTACCACCAGGCTCTCCTTCGTAGGTTTTCTTGGGACGTTTCGCTCCAAACAGACCTCCAGTCTTCGGTTTACTCTTGGGTTTGGATTGTGTTTTCTTTGGTTGAGATTTGGATTTCGATTGTGATTTACCGCTCGATTTTGACTTGCCCTCAGATTTGAACTCCTTCTCTAGTTCTGCCCGAATTTCCGATTCAAGTTTCTCTCGGAGAGATTCTTCATTCCCTTCCGCTGATGCTTTGGCAGCACGTGCAACAGCATCATCGCGTTCGTCTTTCAGGGCTTGGATTACGTTGACGTAATGGCTGGCGACTTCAATCAATGCAGTTTCCATCGCTGCTTCCATTTGCATTGACACCACATCCGAGGATGATTCTCTCCATTTTCTCCATTGAAGCATCGTATTGTTGTGAATGTCAGAACCACACTTAGGGCAGAAACTTCTCTTTGGCGGTTTGAGGACTGGAATCGCTCTCATCGCTTCAGGATCGATACCTTCGTGCTCACCGCTAGCCACATCGTGGATGTGTGTCGAGGCATCCATCCCGTGATTCATTGCATCTCGAAACATACCGTCCGACATATCGAGTGTTCCTGCTTTGATCATGTCCCATCCGGAGGTACCCCGAACGACTGCTCGGACAGCGGCATTCGCAGCGGGTGATTGTCCGAATTCATGTTTCTTGAAGGATGAAATTTCGTCGCCTGCTCCCTCAAAAGCTTGACCGATATCGAAATTTTCACCGTCATCTGCTGCCGCAGCAATCCCCATCGTGATGGGGTTTGCACCCTCTTCAACACGGGCAATCATGTCAAATTTTTCAGCCATAGAAAGGTCTTCTCGGTGTCGAATAACATCTTTGATTTGGTTGAGGTCATGACCCGTTGAGGTAATCGGGCCTTGAACGGTCAAATCGTGGCCACAAGACAAACAGAACTTAGCAGCAGCCTCAACACTCGACTCGCAAGTTGGGCAATAGACCCCTGCCATGATACTGAGATGGTCCGACCTCTTTTCAACTCTTAGGGTCGAGAGGATGCTAATCTCAGGATTCTTGCTTGGTTTGCAAGCAGGCGTCAAGCAGGTTCAGAATCGTATCTTGATCAAGTTCGGTCAAAATCGTCGGCAATCTTGGCCCACGTTCCGTCCCCATGAGGCAGAGATACAGGGCTCTGTATGCATGACGCGGCGACAATTCGAGCGTTTTGGCAGTGCTGGAGATTGAGGTTTGGATGGACGCAGCCTCCCAGTTCGATAAACGAAGAGATTTGATGAGTTCAGGAAGTAGGCGAATGTTCTCCTCGCTCATTTGTGCCATTGCTTCGGAGCTTGGTTGTTCAAGAATTGCAATACGGAGCTCATCCGGAAAGTGGTTTGAATGAACCCAAGTCCGCATTCGATTAAGGCGGTCAACCATGCTTTGGGGAATCGAACCGTCTATTCCGAGTGACTTCCATACATCTTCGTCTTTCGACTTGGTTTGAGCGAGCATTGCTAGGTGTCGGAAGGTGACTGAAGATGTTTCTTCTCTGGGTGAAATGAGTGAAAGTTCAAGCGCAGTTTTTGCGTCCTCAATGGCAACCAATTGTCTTCTACTGAGGCCTTCTTTCTCTAGTTCTATAGAGAAATCACGTGATGTTGTTCTTTCAAACTCATCCGCTAAATTCACCAATCCCATGCCGGTATCAAACTCGATGGCTTTGTTTGGTTTGGTTGATGCCACAAGGTATCGAAGGATTTCTGGGGGAACAAGAGAGAGCGCTTCGAGCGGTCCAATCGTGTTTCCGGATGAGGAGGACATAGCACCTTGACCGCGTAGGCTGATCCACTCATAGGTGAGGTCTACGGGAGCTTGTTGTGCAAACAATTCGACGATTTCTTTGCCCGTGTCGTATGAACCACCTGCTGCACCGTGGTCTTTTCCGAATGGCTCCATTGTCACCCCAATCCATGCCCATTTCGCAGGCCAATCAATTCGCCAAGGGAGTTTCCCCTCGCCTTTGGTTACGTCGCTTTGTCCTTCATTTCCTTCGGAATCTATCCAAGATACGAATGGATTGTTCCAACCTGTGACACGAATTCCATCGATGGAGCCGTTGGAATCGATCGGGTTCCATGGAAACCAATCAGGGGACAGTTCTCGACCAGACACTCGTTCAATGATTTCACGGATTTTGTCAGCATTGTTGCAAGCAATTTGTGAGGTTTCAGCGAATTGGCCCGACGCATAGGCATCAAAATTATCGATAAATCGTGGATGAACATCAATCTGTTTCAGGGCTTTCTTGAAGGGTTCGAGAAAATGATCAGCGTACGAGACGCCTTCGGCGAAACGTTGCATGTCGGGGCAACCATTCGCATCTGGTGGCGGAATTTTTTTCAGTTGGTGACCAATGTATTTTGAATAAGAATCATCCAAGAAGGCATACACTTTACGCAGAGGATCTGCGCTGTCAACAATGAATACAAATTCAGCATCCAAACCCGCCTTTCTAGCCGCTTTGGAGATCATGTCGCCAGTGAGAATTTCGCGAAGATGGCCGATGTGGAATTCACCGCTCGGCGTAATTCCTGTTGAGACGATGTGTTTTGAACCTCTTTCTGAAAGACGTTGAGCAACAACATCGGACCAATGCATTGGTTCACCTCAAACTGGAACGGCTCGAATCAAACCACGCAAAGGAACATCGTCGATTTCATTACGGACGGTTTTATTGACAAGCACAAGTGCGAGTACAACTTCTCCACCGGCTGCACGCATAGCGGCAATCGTGTTGCTCATCGTTACACCACTCGAAAGAACGTCATCGATGATGGCAACTTTCTTGCCACCTCCAACTTGTCCGTATTTGTTCGAAAGAGCACCTGCGCCTGGTTCGCCGTCGACGTTTCGATGAATTGCTACCTCAACATCGAGAGCTTGGGCAACTTCGTGAGCAAACGCAATTCCGTTGATTGAGATTCCAACAATCGTATCGATTTCTTCAACTTCCTCAAGAACGACATCAGCCATGATGTTACCAATGGCTGTGATTCTGGCAGGTCGAACGCCAATGGTCCTCCAGCCAACACGAACATCTGGAGGCCGTTCTGAGGTAGAGTCGGTAAGAAGCCATTGTATCGTGTCCTGAGAAAGGGACAACTCATCTGCAATTTGTTGTGAATTTAGGCCGTCTTTCCGCAGATTTTTAGCGATGGTTTTCAACTCTTCAATACCCAGTGCCATGTTATCGTGCTGAGCGAACACACTGACCTCCATGAAGGCTTTGCATATTTTTCATCAAAGAGTTGAAGAGAAAGAGTTGTCAGGCATCCTCATGAGCGACTTTGATTATGAGACGCTGCTCAATCGAGCACGCGACAATATCCCCGAGGATATTTCATCGCGTGAACGTTGGCGATTGCCGGAACCACAAATCATGATTGAGGGTTCAAACACGATTTTGCGGAACTTCACAGAAGTTGTAGGAATGATGGACCGAGACGACAATCACGTCTATCAATACATTCTGAACGAATTAGGAACATCAGGATCTCGTGATGGTCCTCGCGCTCGATTCAAGGGACGAATTCCGCCGAAGCGCCTCAAGAAAGCAATCGTAGGGTATGTGAACACATACATCAAGTGCAGTCAATGCGGTGCCCCTGATACACACTTCATCAAGGAAGATCGAACAACTTTGCTCAAGTGTCAGGCTTGCGGTGCTACTCGACCTGTAAAACTGTGATCAGTCATCGAAGTTCATCAACAAATCCGTATCCACAGTCCCGTTTTTGAGATGTTCAACAATTGAACCAACGTCGAGTTGAGGTTGGAGTCGGTACCACGTTCCTTCAGGATACACAACGCATGCTATTCCATTCTCGCAAAAATCAAGACATCCTGATTTTTGAATGCGAATTTCACGAAGTCCTTCCTCTCGAGCGGCCGCCTTGATGCGAGTAAGTAACTCCAGACTTCCTCGGTTTTTACACGACGGTCGAGTGGCTCCTTCTGGGCGTTCATGGCCACAGATGAACACGTGTCGCCCGTATCCGGGAACGTCCCGTCCTTTGGGGTCAGTGGGCATAATTAATCCTCAACTTCATTGATTGAGTTTGCAACATCGAAATCGAGTTCAGTCACTTTTCCTTGGTCGTGTGTGGTAAGTTCCACAATCACATAACCCCAGCCGAAGTGGATATCAGCATGATGATTTTTCGCTTCACAAATGATGCTTATTTTGTCGACAAGTGCTTTGGCTTCCAGGAAATTTTCAAATTTGAATTCACGCATCAAATGGTTTTCTTGAATCGACCATCCTTCAGGTACAGCCATGTCTTCATCCCCAAAGATGTGCATCGTCGTTTCCAGTTGTTTCCTTCTCGACTTTTTCGTGAAGTGTTGAACGGCGCTTCATGTCCTCTCGTTCGAATGCAAGAAGTTCTTTGTCGTCGATGTATGCAGGACGTGTATGAGCAACGAGGACGATTTGGACGATTGTGTCACGTGCAATAAACCGCTGAACACCGTCCTCATCGAGAATCTCGAGGCTTGTCTTTCCAGAGGAGATCAACCGACCTCGAACCCATGGGTTCACATCTGGAAGGAGGGCTCTTGCGTCGATTAAAACCTCGATGAGATCGTCCCTACGAAGTCCGTTTCTGCGTTCGAGGAGGTCTCCGTTGTGAACGCCTTGGAGTTTGTTCAGTGAGGGTGAACCCAAATCGTTCCACAATCCAACAGCCCATTCTGGTAGGTCTGGCTTCTTCGATTTCTTCGCCATGGGATGCTCTGGATGGCGACCCTACATAACCATGTGCAATTTCTTTTTACGAGGTGCGAACGAGGTGAGGGGTTCTTGAAGGGTTGGCACTCCGCTTGAACTGGGGTTGACATGAAAGTCACGTGGAGGCAGTTGCCGACAGTTTTGTTCGAGGACGAGGTTCTCGACAAGGCATTTTCACGCGCTCGGAAGGCTGCGGACCGGGTTGACGACCACAATCGTGTTTTTCGAACCAGAAAACAAATGACTCGAATGGTCCAAACCGCAGCTGACATTATCCATACGATGTTGACTGAGACGGTGCAGACGTGGCCATCTCTGGATCAATCACCACAGTTTGATGTGGCAATGATCGAAGCATGCGTTGGTACGGATGACTATCGTCACCACTTGTCGATGCTTCAGTGGGGAGCATCACAGGTTCAACGAATTGCCACACAAAACAACCGGAAGATTGTACGAACTGCTCGAATTGAATTAATGCACGAAGCTCGACGTGAAGCTTACGGTCGTATTGGATCCATCATGGGCCGAGTTGGCCCCTCGCTGAAGTGGTTGAATGAGTCTCGAGAGATACTCAAGGCGCTTCCGCAAATCGATAATACGCTCCCTGTTATCGTTGTGTGTGGCGCTCCGAATGTGGGGAAGTCCGCTTTCATTCGTGCATTGTCTTCGGGAAATATGGAAGTCAATCACTATCCATTTACAACGAAACAGATACACATAGGTCACTTTCATCATCGACGTTTGCAACACCAAATGGTGGATACTCCAGGTTTGCTCGATCGCCCCATGGATGAACGCAATTCAATCGAGTTGCAGGCAATCGCAGCATTGGAACATGTCGGAAGTTTGGTTCTGTTTCTGGTCGACAAAACAGAAACCTGTGGCATGTCTTGGGAAGACCAAATGAGTCTTTTAGAAGACGTTGAGCGACTCCTTCCAGGTACAGAATTGTTGGTCGTGAGTTCCAAAGCAGATGCACTAAATCCGCTACCAGAGGATTGGGAATTGGTCAAAGAGGCAGAGGAAAGGTGGCGAAACAATGGAGCGATAGGTGAACCGAAATTACCTCTTCTTCACGACGATGAAGGTCGTCCAACCATGAGTGCATTGGAAAATGTTGGTCTTGATGCGTTACGTTTGGAGGTAGTTCGAAAGGTCAAAGCCTCACAGGTCGTAGACCCATTGACCCTCCCCGAAGGTTGGCATCGTTCCCGTTGATTTTACACTAGACGAGCAAGGACGGGAAGAATCGTCAAGAAGGCAAAAATGCCGAAGAAAATGAGCATCCAAACACGCATTCGCTCCTTGTTTTTCTCGTCTTTTTCGTACTTTTTGATGCAGTCTGCGTCTTTGCAAACTCGCTCTTCTGCTTTTGCGGATATATCGATTCCACAAACCCGGCAGTGCTTGTGCGATGGGATGTGAGCCAATGCCTTGGAGCGCTTTGGCATGTTCTTGACTTTCTGCTTCACGGCTGATGCGTCGACCATCAAATCACTCCGGTTGAACCAAGGTTCCTTCAAACGGGCGTCCTTCCAATGCATCTTCAATTCGACGGATGTCACGTCCGTCGAGAACGCCAATTCTCAATCCGCAGTCGATTGCCCAGTTGACTGCGATTGGATCGACGGCTGCGCTTTGACCAGGTCCAAGCGCTTCTTTGCCGGTAATGTTCTGAAGTTCGACCAGGGTGAGTGTTTCGAAGGGTTCGGCGTCCTCGTTGGTTCTGGGGTCCGCAGTGTAGACGTGTGACACATTGGTTGCAATGATGACATGAGCCGCACCAGCATCTCTCGCAAAAGCAACACTGACTGCATCGGTGGTGTGTCCTGGCTTGGTTCCACCCATGACAACGATGTCGTATGCTTCGAACAGTTCAGCCGCTTGATCTGTTGTGGTTGGAACCACGTTTGCTACATTGCAGCCAATTTCAGCCAACATGGTTTGCAACATCGTTGCATTAAGACGGGTTGCAGCAATCCCAATTTCGTCAAGTTTGTAGCGATCTGAAATGAGATTTTCTGCTAATTGAATTCCTTCTCGAGCAGGCTTACCTCCGCCAACGACGAGGCCGATTTTGCGTCCGTTCCCTTCGAAGTGAACAATTGTTTGACGCAGTTGGCCAAGCCATGTTTTCACATCATGGTCGCCGTAAAGAAGTGAACCTCCGAGAGCAATGATGGCAGGTGCGACCATAGAAACGCCTCTGCAAGGCGTTTCTTATGGCTTGTCCTATCAAATCCAAGGCGAGGGTTGAAAACCCTTGGTTCGACCCCAAAGGACAGGGGGTCTAGAGGTGTCCGATGATGGTGAACTCGCAACACGTCGGCTACGCCTCAAACTCGCTCTCGAAGAGCTGCGAGAAATGAAAGGTTTTGGCACAGAACTCGTGACTGTGATCATTCCACCGGACCGACAAATCAGTGATGCTCGCTCCCTCCTGCAAAATGAGCACGGTCAAGCAGCGAACATTAAATCAAAGTCGACAAAAAAGAACGTCCAAGGTGCGATTGAGTCAGCAATATCCTCCCTTTCCCGTTTCAAGAATGCCGGAGAACGAGGGATTGCCCTCTTTACCGGGGCGGTCATCGTTGGAAACAACAAAACCCGACAAACGACCGTTGTTATTGATGACCCTCCCCAGGAATTGTTGTCCTTCCGTTACCGTTGTGATTCAAGCTTTGAGTTGACGCAACTCGAGGATATGCTTGTCGACAAGCGTTCTTACGGGCTGTTCGTCATTGACCGTTCAGAGGCAGCATACGGCATCGCCTCCGGAAAGCGTATCCATGTTCAAGAACATCTGGTATCCAATATTATGGGGAAGCACCGTCAAGGTGGTCAGTCCGCTCAGCGTTTCGAACGATTGATTGAGGAAGCGGCTCATAATTTCTTCAAGCGGGCCACAGAGCATGCATGCTCCTATTGGCTGCCTCATCTCGAAAACATTCAGGCGATCATAATCGGTGGGCCAGGGGCGACCAAAGATTACGTCGTACGCAATGAGTACTTCCATCATGAAATTGCGAAGAAGATTGCAAAGACACACTTTGATGTTGGTTATTCAAATGAATCAGGTGTCCGAGAACTTGTTGATAATGCAGGGTCATTGATGGGTGAAATTGAATTGGACGCAGAGCGTCAAATTATGAACCGATTTTTGGCTGAGTTGATCAAACCACAACCACGGGCTACCTACGGTGAAATGATGCTGCGCAAGGCACTTGATCAAGGGGCTGTCGATACGCTTCTGATATCGGAGAGTATGCGAAAGAATTCCGTTGAAATCGAGTGCGGAGCATGTGGGCACACTTGGACTGCTTCGCTGACACGAACTGAAGAGTTGCCTGAATGCCCTTCCTGTAAAGTAGGCAACAACTCACACAAGGAACTGTCCAATACTTCTTTGATTAATGTGCTCAGTGATATGGCTGCTAAATCAAACAGCGAAATTTCGTTCATTTCAACCGATACAGAAGAAGGAGCTCAACTTGCACATGGATTCGGTGGCCTTGCTGCAATCCTTCGTTACCCAATGATGTGAGGTGCTGAATTGAAATTACTCCAGGACATGGTTTCACCCCATCTTGAACAGCTTCTTTCAGCGAAAGGTGTTGAGAAAGCGATGTGGGAATCCATGCTCCAGCCGAGCAGGGAAGCAAGCCAAGGCGATTTAACACTGCCTTGCTTTCCTTTTGCATCGAAATTAAAGATGGCTCCACAGGCGATATCTGATGATCTCGCAGAATCCTTCCCTGCCCTCGAATCTGTTCTCAGTGTTGCTTCCGTAAACGGCTATCTGAACTTTAAAGCCCATCCGGAATGGTTGGCTAAAGCCATACTCTCACAACAAATCAATGTGGGTTCTGCTCTCAAAAACACAGGTTCGACCGGCGAAAAGGTCCTCATTGAACATACCTCAGCCAACCCAAACGGACCGTTCCATGTCGGGCGAGCTCGCAACGCAATCCTTGGAGACACGCTTGTTCGTTTGCATCGCCTTCATGGTGATGATGTTCGAGCTGAATATTACGTTGATGACATGGGGAAACAAGTTGGTGTTCTTGCATGGGCGCTTGCAAACCTAAGCGAGCAAGATGTCAACCAACTCCTTTCTGAGCGTGAGCCTCCATCGGAACGATGGAAAAATAAGGCCGATCATCAGAGAGTACGTTGGTACCAAGCAGCCCAAATCCTTCGGAAAGATGCAGAGGAAAACCGAAAGGCTGAGATTGAACGCGAAATTGGTAGTCTCGTCCATGCCAGTGAACATGGTGATNTCGAGGTCCTCGATTCGTTCGAGTCTGCATACTCACCGGTTCTTGAGGGGATGTTAGCAACACTCTCTCGGCTTGGGATATCGTATGATACGTTCACAAAAGAATCGAGATTTGTTGTTGATGGGACTGTTGCAGAATTGATGCGAACACTGGATGCGCTGGACATCGCTGGTACTGCAGACAACGGGGCGGGTTACCTCGATCTTGGGCAAAGAGGGTTGAAAGGGAAGACTGAATTCTTCTATAGAAGAGGAGATGGTTCGAGCCTTTACGCCACTCGTGATGTTGCATATCACATTTGGAAATGGGGAGAATCCCACCGTCTTGTGAACGTGCTCGGTGAGGACCATAAATTGCAGGCAAAACAAGTCGGGCTCACTCTGGAAGAACTTGATCATCNACGTCCAGAAGTCCTGTTTTATTCCTTTATCAAACTGCCAGAGGGAAAAATGAGTACGCGGCAAGGGAACGTCGTTTTCATGGACGATCTTCTTGAGGAGGCACAAGCGCAAGCAAGCGAGGTTGTTCGAGAATTGCGCCCGGAGTATGATGATGAGAAAGTTGCTTTAATTGCAGAAGCTGTTGGTACTGCTGCAGTTCGATTTAACATCATTAAAGTCAGTCCTGAAAAGGGATTTACCTTCCGTTGGGAGGAAGCATTGGCGTTTGAAGCAGGGTCTGCTCCATTCATCATGTATGCTCACACGCGTGCATGCTCCATTGCCAAGCGTGCGGAAACGCTTGAAAGGTCCAATATTCAATGTCCAGCAGTTGAATCAATGCCTGAAGGTCTACTGGAATTGCTTCGGTTAATGTGCACACACAACGATGTACTGGAGCGTTCGGTGCGTGAGCAAAAAGCGCACCTGTTTGCTCTGCATATGCTTGAACTTGCAAACGCATACAACGGATTTTATCGAGATTGCCCGGTTGTTCGGGATGGTCGAGTCGATGGATTCGCTTATGCAATGAGCGAGATGGCTCGACGCTTGATGCGCACCGGATTGGAAGGATTGGGAATTAATCCAATTGAAGAGATGTAATCATTCAGTTACTTGGTTGGTTGAATCGTACAATGTTTGTGTGACTGCATCGGAGTGCTCATCGATTGATGCGAGGACATCTGCTCCGATGGTACGTAACTCATTGTAGGCCTCTTCGATATCTTTGACTTGTTTGAGGAAGCGGAGCGGTGGCCAACCGCAATCAATGATTTCGGGATCGACCGTACTTTGTTCAATCCATGCTGAACATTGCGATCCATAACACAAGGCGGACAAATGTTCCAAGTCAACCCAGAATGTTCTCCGTTGGCATACGGGGCAGATTTTCCCTTCAAGTGTGGTCAACACAGTCATCCCATTTTCACCAACAACATCAACATCCCAAGCTACGATTGTCGCTTGTTCAAGATTCATTTGCTCACTCTTTCCAAGAAACGTTTTCAGCACTTCCCATGCGATTTGTTCCGTACTAAAACAACCCATGCCTATTGCGTTTCCACCTGCTTCAAGAACGGACGGTACGTATACCCGGCCGGAGGAATCCATGGCAGTTCTTGAGGCCCAAGGCCTTTGAAACCTCCCATTTACAAGAGCGTAATCTAACGATTCCATGTGTACTCAATGTACGGCAGTCCACCAGGATGTGGTAGTGGTGCGTCAGGCTTTTCGATTCGAACAAAGACTTTCTCGACGTTTTTCGATTGTTGAATGTATTCCGAAATCTGTTTGGCCATCGACTCAAGCAAGCGTATCGGTGGGGAATCCAAAATTACGGAATCAATGGCACCTTGCAATCGAGCATAATCGAGTGTACTCGCAAGTTCTCCCTCTTCAATTGTGCTGGATAAATCAACACGGACTGAGACATTGAACGGCTGAGATTTCGAGTGCTCATGGTCAAAGTAACCATGAATACCGTGAACGAGGTAATCATCCAAGCCGACGGAAATGGTCATCCATTTCACTCCTCGTCGCGTTCATGAACCCAGATGAGATGGTACCCAAATTGGGTCTTGACCGGAGTAGATACCGTCTTGAGAGGTGTACTCCAAACCGCTTCCTCGAATTCTCTAACCATGTTTCCTTTTCGAAACCATCCAAGATCGCCACCTCGTTGAGAGGACGGGCACGTGGACTTTTTCCGAGCAAATTTTTGGAAGTCCTTGAGTTTTCCAATCTTTTCAGAAATTTGCACCGCCTCGGATTTTGAGGTGACAAGAATATGCGAAGCATGTGCGCTCGGTTTTACCATGTCCTTCCCAACAGTACTGCCTTCTTGAACTCAACGCTCAGCCAAAGACGGGCCAAGCAAGGTGTCGAATGTACGTCCCGTAGGCAATAACCGATACTCCAAGTGATTCTTCGTTGAATCGGTCCATCGTATCAGCATAGGTGTGGTACTCGTACGAGCCAGAGCCATAGCAAACCAAGGCATTACCCGTCACTCCATCAGGAAGGTCGTAAACGAAGGGTGCGTGATCTGAGTTGTACGGCATGCCGTCCGGTTCACCCCTTTCTCCCGCAAGAAGACCTGTTGAGACGGTATACTTTGGGAACAAATCGGGGCGTTCTTTTTCAAGAACCTCAAGAACATCTTCCATCGCATTGATGTCCTGAGCAGAATTTGAAAAGAATCGCAACGAATTCCCGCGATTTGCGATATCGATATCAACATGGTTCATATCAAGGTTGATGTATAGGCGAAGGTTTCTCGCAAGATCGTTTGCATTCGCCCCAACGTATGCTTTGCTCCCCCACAGTCCTTCTTCCTCTCCACCCCAAGTGCAGAATCTAATGGTGTATTCAGGCGTTCCACTTTCATTTGCAACGATTGCAATCTGGCGAGCCATCTCGAGAACCGTGGCGGTTCCAGATGTATCGTCTACGGCGCCCTGGGCGTGATACACCGTGTCGTGATGGGCTCCAACGATAATCAAGTCCTCACTTTTCCCGTAGAGCGTACCACATGGGACACTCACGGCGATATCACCTGCATTGTCAACGTCTGAGAACAAGCGAAGAAATGCTCCTTGTGATGCCAATTCCAACATTTGGTTTCCTGTGTTGTTTGAGACAGCAATGAACGGAATGTTTTCTGGAATCGAACCACTGTTCGCCGCCTTCATATCGTCCACTCGAATGGATTTGAAGATTGGAACACAGTCATCCGATTCTATCTGACCGCAGTTTGATTGATTGTTGATCCGCAGNATTGCAGCCAGACCAAACTCAGCGGCTTTGATGTAGATGCCTGTGTTGCCATCGATGCTGTTTCCTCCACGAACAATGCCAACTTTTCCGGATGCATCGCTCCATAGAGAGTCCACGGTNCCATCATCGAGATCAATCAATTCCATTTCTTGACCAAATTGTATGTCCGCAGACCCTGAATAGCCCTGCAGGACGAAATCAGTACGATGTTCGAAGGTTGTAATTTGTGCGCCGACTCCACTGTTGCAAGAAGCACCCGTGACAGGGCCACCAAAGATACCTCCAGCTGCTGGCTGACACATGGCAATAATCGGTGCGCTGTTGATCGCAAACATTGGGACTGNATAGGTATTCAACTGAGGGGAATATCCCATTTCTGTCAGATTATCAAGAATCATTTGTGCGCCAGCGGCTTCTTCAGCACTGCCTGACATTCGTCCTTCCCATTCAGGATGACCAAGATTGACAAGTTCTTGCGCATACCATCTCGTTTGAGACGCATCGAAACCAATCGGTTCGTANACGGGCTCATCCTCCCCAAAGCCCAAAATTGAGGGGTTGAACAATACCAATACAAGCAACAAGGCCGCAGCGACTGAGCCAGCTGTTTGAGCAAGGTTGAACTGGCCAATGACCGTTCGCGTCCAAACAGACGAAGAGAGTTCGATTGTGTTCTGGGCAACGTTGGAGTTCAACCGCTCGATGAGTTCGGATTTCTTTCCGGATTTGGAAAGTCCTTTTTCATCCAGCAGAACCTTCAGTTGAGCAACGGTCATAGAATCAAATGACGTATCTTCGCTCATAGGAGGCTAGAGTATGTTTCCTCATTTGAACCCGTTGGAGAAATGCATCTCATTCATCGAGTTCGTCACCAGTCCAACGCTTGCCGATGGAGTGTTGAAGACCTATTTGGTCGAGAACTCGAGCAATCACGAAATCAACCATATCATCGATTGATTTCGGATGGTTGTAAAAACCAGGGGAGGCGGGGATGACCACTGTTCCCCATCCTGATAATTTTGCCATGTTTTCTAGGTGGACAGTGGCATAAGGTGCCTCTCGAGGTACGATAATGAGGTTGCGCCGTTCTTTCAAGGCAACAATTGCAGAGCGTGTGATGAGATTGTCTCCGATACCTGCTGCAAGTTTGCCAAGTGTCGTTCCAGAGCATGGGCAAATAACAACGGCATCGATGGGCGCAGATCCTGATGCAGATTTCGCACCAATGTTTGCCTGTTCTTCCAAGATAGCTCCCGTCTCTTCTGCGAGAGCTTCCGGAGTCATGTCGCACTCGTGCTTGAGTGTGATGCGCCCAGAGTCGCTAACAACGAGGCGTATACCTACACCAAGTTCCTTTAGTGCTTGTGCCAGGCGTACACCGTAAATGGCTCCACTCGCACCTGAAATGCCTAAGACGACCTCTCCCATATATTCAATTCCGCACATTCTCATATATGCACTTGTTTGTTTCCCCAGCCTCATGTTCTGTCGAGAATCGTAGACATCATTTGCAGCAATGCTNCCACCAGCGCGTCGCGTCCTATGCTGTATTCTAGTCTGGAGAGAGATGTTGTTGTTGCTTCGGATAAGCCNCATCCTGCAAGGTTCTCAACCCGGCCGGGGGGAGTATCGTAATTGATCGTGAACCCATGGCGACTCACCCATCTTAGGAATGAAAGTCCAATGCTGCAGATTTTTTTGTTGTCAACCCAAACCCCCTGCATACGNTCATCTCTGTATCCCTTGANTCCAAGCGTCTCNAGGGCTGCGATAACCCAAGATTCAAGTTTGGAAATTATTTCAGCAACGGATTTCTCATCCTCTCTGTTCCAGTGTACAATTGGATAGACGACAAGTTGTCCAGGCCCGTGCCACGTCAGTCCTCCTCCTCGATCAACAGGATGACTCAGATAATCTGGTGGAGGTGCAATCCCGTCGTTNCGGGCACGTGGGCCGACGGTAACAACTTCTGGATGTTCAAGGATGAGTATGGTATCTGGAATCTCATCATCGATTCGCTGTTGCTGTAACGTTGACATCATTACCAAGGCATCTGTGTACTCTACGATACCTAGATCTCGAACGTCAACAGGTTGCATACTCTCTCCTCAGTATTGCCCTGATGACCCAAATCCGCCAACTCCACGTTCGGTCGAATCCAACTCGCTCATCGTTACTTCCTCAATCTTGACCAAAGGGACAGGAGCAAACAACATCTGTGCAATGCGCTCCCCCTTACCCACTGTGAACGAATCGCCTTGGCCAATCCATGTTGCCAGTACCTTAAGCTCACCACGATAGTCCGAATCGATGGTCCCGACGCCGTTCGGTAGGATCATTCCTTTTTTGCCAAGAGAAGAACGACAGCGAATCTGTCCTTCCCATCCCTCAGGGATGGCGCAAGCAAGTCCAGTTGGAATCATCACAGATGTTCCTTTGAGGACAACGGTCTCCCTTAGTGCGTACAAATCCCAGCCTGCTGCTTGTGCACTTCCTTGGGTTGGAAGTTGTGCCTCCTCGTCCAACTTGGCGAATTTGACACGAATCTCGTTTCGCATGGTATTGCCTCTTCTCGGTGGTTCAAGGAGTCTTTGATATCGTTCCAGTGGAAATGAAGGTATAATCCGGCCGNAAAATTTCACTTTTTTCATTTCAAAATACGGTTCTTATAGAAATCGGTTGGGTAAATGCTTTTATTGGCGCAGTCCCCTTTTTCTTCTACCACTCAAAACACGAGTTTATCTGTAACAAGTATGCACATATTTATGTGCCATATCGGACGGAGTTCAAACTCCAGCGCGCTGGCAGATGGTGATAACATGGTAATCGAACACAATCGAAATGACGACGGAATCGAGATTGATTTGTCTCGAGAGCACATAGAACCGATGCTTCAAGAATCTGACGACAGATTCGTCTTGTTCCCTATTGAACACGCTGATGTATGGGAAATGTACAAACAACATGCTGCCTCCTTCTGGACAGCAGAAGAGATAGATCTTGCTGAGGACATGAAAGACTGGGAAAATCTGAAACCCGAAGANAAGCATTTCCTGAAGCACGTGCTTGCGTTCTTCGCAGCGAGCGACGGTATTGTCAACGAGAATTTGGTAGTTAACTTTGCAAACGAGGTCCAGTGGGCTGAGGCACGATGTTTCTATGGATTCCAAATCATGATGGAAAACATTCATGCAGAGACATACTCCCTTCTCATTGACACATACATCAAAGACACTGATGAGAAAAATCACCTCTTCAAGGCACTCGAAACAGTACCATCTGTGAACAAAAAAGGTAACTGGGCACTCAAGTGGCTATCCTCCAAGCGAGGTTCTTTCTCAGAACGTTTGGTAGCATTCGCAGCTGTAGAAGGTATTTTCTTTTCAGGGTCCTTCTGCGCCATTTTCTGGTTGAAGAAGAGAGGAATCATGCCNGGGCTAACCTTCTCAAACGAGCTCATCAGCAGAGACGAAGGATTGCATTGCGACTTTGCATGCATGTTGCACAGCAAGTTGCAGAAGCCAACTCCTGAAAACATCATTCATCGGATTATTGCTGAGGCAGTTGAAATCGAGATTGAATTCGTGACAAGTGCATTGCCTGTCAACCTTATTGGTATGAACGGTGATCTCATGAAGCAATACATCCAGTTCGTTGCTGATCGTTTGCTCGTTTCTTTTGGTGCATCAAAACTCTACGATGTAGCAAACCCGTTCCCATGGATGGAGATGATTTCCATGCAAGGCAAGACCAATTTCTTTGAGAAGCGAGTTGGAGAATACCAAAAGTCCGGTGTCATGGACGGTGCCTCCCTCGGAAGTGTCCAACAGCGGTTTTCCATGGACGAAGACTTTTGAACCGACCGCGAACAAAGGGAGATACGCACGCACCGAAACGAGCAGGAGATGAGACAAAATGACCATGCAAGTTGTGAACAGAAAAGGGGAGAGAGAAGATGTACGATTCGATGCGATTTTGGACAAACTACGACGCTTGGCTGAAGGACTCGACCAAAATTGGGTTGACCCCACAACTCTAACCAAACTCACCATCGAAGGTCTTTACGATGGCGTAACAACTCGAGAACTCGATCAACTCGCTGCAGAAACCGCTGCCTCATTGGTTTCTCATCACCCTGATTACAGTAAGCTCGCCGCTCGCATCAGTGTCGACGACCTCCACCGTTCAACCAAAGAAGTTTTTAGCGATGTAATCACAGACTTGCGAGAATACATTGATCCTGAATCAAAGAAACACGCTCCACTCATCTCAGAAGAAGTCTATGATATCATCATGGCCAACGCTGAAGTTTTGAACAACCACATCGATTATGAACGTGACTTTAACTACGACTATTTCGGATTTAAAACCCTCGAGCGTTCGTATCTTCTCCGCCTTGATGGAGAGATTGCTGAGCGACCACAACACATGCTCATGCGTGTTGCAGTCGGTATCCACCATGGTGACATTGACAAAGCCCTTCGAACCTATGATTTGATGTCAAACGGGTACTTCACCCACGCAACCCCTACATTGTTCAACTCCGGAACGCCGATGCCACAAATGTCCTCTTGTTTCCTTCTAACCATGCAAGATGATTCACTTCACGGCATTTATGATACACTCAAGCAATGTGCTTTGATTTCAAAGTCTGCTGGTGGAATCGGTCTTTCCATTCATCACATCCGCGCTAAAGGCTCCTACATCAAAGGGACCAACGGGACCTCGAACGGAATCGTTCCAATGCTACGTGTTTTCAACGATACAGCTCGGTACGTTGACCAAGGTGGCGGTAAGCGCAAGGGTTCGATTGCAATCTATCTCGAACCATGGCACCCAGATTTGATCGAATTCCTTGACCTTCGAAAGAACCACGGTAAAGAGGAAATGCGCGCAAGAGACTTGTTCTATGCTCTATGGACACCTGACTTATTCATGCAGCGCGTCGAAGCCAACGCAGACTGGTCTTTCTTCTGTCCAAACGAGTGCCCTGGCCTACAGGATGCATATGGTGAAGAGTTCAAGCAACTCTACGAATCGTACGAATCTCAAGGCTTGGCCCGAAAGACCGTTCCTGCCCGTGAGGTTTGGGACAAAGTGGTCGAAGCGCAAATTGAAACAGGAACTCCGTACATGCTCTACAAGGACGCAGCGAACCTTAAGTCCAATCAAAAGAATTTGGGAACCATTCGTTCGTCCAATCTTTGCACTGAAATCATGGAATACACCTCTGAAGACGAAGTTGCAGTTTGCAACCTCGCATCAATCGCCCTTCCGAAGTACGTCGAAAACGGTTCGTTCAACCACGATCTTTTGTTCGACGTCACCTACCACGCCACCGGTAACCTCAACCGTGTAATCGATGTCAACTACTACCCTGTAGAGGAAGCGCGAAACTCGAACATGCGTCACCGACCAATTGGTCTCGGTGTTCAGGGACTCGCCGACACCTTTGCAATGCTCGGGATGGCTTTTGAAAGCCCAGAAGCGCGTGCACTGAACAAAGAAATTTTCGAAACCATCTACTTCGCAGCGTGCACTGCATCCAAAGATGCAGCCGTTGTTGATGGAGCATATTCGACCTTCGAAGGATCCCCTGCGTCTCAAGGCATCTTGCAATTCGACCTTTGGGGTATGAACGAGCATTCAGGTCGTTGGGACTGGGACTCTTTGAAAACTGAAATCATGGAGAAGGGAATGCGTAATTCGCTCCTCGTAGCTCCAATGCCAACCGCTTCGACGTCCCAAATTCTCGGCAACAACGAATGTTTCGAAGCATTCACATCGAATCTTTACGTTCGAAGAACACTTTCTGGAGAATTTATTGTCCTCAACAAGCACCTGGTCAACGATCTCATTTCGTCAGGACTCTGGAGCATGGAGTTGAAAGACGAAATCTTGCGTCACAAGGGCTCCATCCAAGCCATTGCTAGCATACCAGACTCCATCAAAGAACTCTACAAGACAACCTGGGAAATCAAGCAACGCCACGTGCTTGACATGGCTGCTGATCGTGGTGCTTACATTGACCAGAGTCAATCCATGAACATCCACATGATCGATGCGAATGCTGCTAAAGTAAGTTCGATGCATTTCTACGGGTGGAAGTCAGGACTCAAGACAGGTATGTACTATCTGCGAACCAAGGCTGCTGCCGATGCCATCCAATTCACAGTTGAAAGCAAAGCAAAGAACGATCCAACCGTCAACGGTCTTGCAGAGCGCGCAGAACTCACAACCATGGAAGAAATCGCCTGCAGTCTTGACAGTCCTGACGATTGCCTAAGTTGTGGTGCATAAGTTTCTGAACTAGGTAAGCGTCAAATAACTGCCCTCCCTAGGGTTGCCCATGAACAAAAAAGCATTCTTCATGTCAATAATCGTTCTTCTCGTAGGGCTCACGGGTTGTTTGGGTGAATCAGAAAGCATTGAGATAAACGAAGCAAACTCTCAGTTAATTTCGCTCGAAATAATCAACGATTGTGAGAANACANAANTAAATNTTCAATCAACGNNNNTGTCAAATGGATCAATATTGGATACCACACTTGGNATTAACGTCTCAGTNTANCATGCNATTTACACANCGAATGTGTCTGAATTAGTGTTTGGATACGANACNAATCTNGACGGNACAATCGATGTGTTCGATAATTCAACAAAGGGTGTNACCAATATCTCNATNCCAGTTTCAGAAATTGAATTCGTAAGCGANGACTTCTTTCTAACTTCAATCGCAGGAATCGCTACCGCCTCGACTGGCATCTCGACCCAACTTNTGCACNTATCAAACGATTGTGANTCGCTTTCGAACGTAAANCTAGCGCAAATAACTGTTTACAGAGATGACTTCTCGANCTACGATTTCGCTGTAACTGACGCATCAGACNCAGNANGCGCAGACTCAGGCGATGCCATGGTCT
>NZVG01000024.1 GCA_002698145.1 Methanobacteriota archaeon
TTTATTTCTATTGATGATTTAAGACCAGAATTAGGTTGTTACGGACAAACTCGAATTATTTCTCCGAATATAGATTCACTAGCTTCTAAAGCTATTGTATTTAAAAATGCTGTGTGTAATATTCCGGTTTGTGGAGCCTCAAGAGCATCGCTTATGACTGGTTTAAGGCCTAATAAAAATCGATTTCTAAATTTTAAATCAAGAGCAGATGAAGATGTAGATCTTATTCCAACCTTGGGAGAATGGTTTAAAAAAAATGGATATTATACTATTTCTAATGGAAAGATTTTTCATAAACTAAATGATTCACCTGAAAGTTGGTCTGAAAAAGCTTGGAGGCCAAAAAAAGATTTTAGAGACTACCTTAATAAAGAGAATATTGAAATAGCTCAAAGAAATAATGGCCATGGTCCAGCTTTTGAAATGGGTACAAATAACTATGATAAATATATTGATACCAAAGTTTTAGAAAAATCAATAAATGATCTTAATAAATTAAAACAAATAGACAAACCCTTTTTTTTAGCAGTAGGCTTTTCTAAACCTCATTTACCATTTAACGCCCCAAAAAAATATTGGGATTTATACGACAGCATGGATATACAGCTTGCTGAAAACCGTTATGTACCAAAAAATGCTCCAAAAGAATCATTACATCAATACAATGAGCTTAGAAAATATTATCAAATACCTTCAAAAAAATATACGAATATACCCGACTCAACACAAAAAAAATTAATTCACGGTTATTATGCTTGTGTTTCTTTTGTAGACGCTCTTGTTGGACAGTTATTAGATCATTTAAAAAAAATAAACTTAGATGACAATACTGTTGTCGTTCTTTGGGGAGATCATGGATGGCAGTTGGGTGAACATAATCTTTGGGCTAAACATTCCAACTATCAAACCTCTTTAAAAGTGCCTTTAATAATTTATAGTAATGAGATAGATAAAGGAATTATTAACCAACAAGCGGAGTTAGTCGATTTATATCCTACTCTTTGTGAAATGGTTAAGATTGAACAGCCTAATCACTTGCAAGGAACTAGTCTTTTGCCAATAATGAAAAAATTGAAAAATAAAANNGAATCTTTTTCNAGNTTTCANNATGCTNTTAGTNTNACTACTGAAAAATANTCATATACTGAATGGAGANNNAAAAAAACANATANTGTTTATGCNANNATGNTNTANNATTTAGANAATGATCCAAANGAAAANNNNAATATTTCAGGCAATGAAAAATTGCTTGATATNCAAATTNAACTTTCAAAAAAAATTGACTCTTTAGTATTAATTAATAACTAATTATTTTTTCTAAACAAAATTTTTGAGTACTGAGTATTTTTATTATTTATTTTCAAAAACAAAACTTCATTTTTTAGATGAAATTGCGATAAATCGATTTCAAAATTAGTGGAGTTTATATCTTTAGACAAACGTAATCTTCCTAAAACATCAAATAAATTCACTTGCCCTCCAATTAAAGATTTGTCTAAATCTATATTGATGATATTAGCAAATGGATTAGGATAGATACTAATAGAAGTTTCATCAACACTTTCAATACTTTGAACTTCTTGGCAATTATAGTTTTCATTTTGTATTGTTACATTATCTATATAATAGACTCCTTCTGATAAAAACTGAAGTTTTAATAATCTAATATCATTAATTATAGTAGAGTCTGAGATGAATGTATAGCAGTATTCTTTCCAATTAGTTGTAGTTGTATATTCATTAGAGGCAAATGCGTAAAATGGTGCTGTAGCAACGGATGTTATTGCATTAAATAATAAGCCATCTACTGATCCTTTTGCCCAAAAACTTACTGTATATGAAGAGTCAGCACTAATATCAGTACGACAGCTTGATATTTGAATAGACCCATTTGAAGGACCTGTAGTTTGGACATTAATCATTGCAGACTGCAACCCATCCTGTGCTTGTGTAGGTGTAGCTATGATAACAGCATCAGATGAATTGTCAATAGTTTGTATCCATTGATCCATTCCACTCTCAAAGCTATTATTACAACTCTCAGGAAAAGGAGGAATTTCTTCAAACATGACATTGTCCAAATAAATTGTCCCAGAGTTTAAGAATTTGAACTTTGCCAATCTAACATTACCACTTATTGAAGAATCATTTGCAGTAATGAATGAGTATTCAGTCCAATCCGAATTTGTAGTTACATTTAGAGAGCCATAATTTGAAAAAGGAGATGATGATAGAGATGATGTTGCGATAAGCTCAATATTATCNTCAGATTTGGCAGCAAAACTTATTCTGTAATTAATGTTTGCTTGCAAATCCGTTTGACAACTTGAAAAAATAGGATCGCCTCCTGTATTATCGATAATGATTTTAGCTGAATTATTTCCTTCAAAAACATCAGATGACTCTATCATTGACTCAATAATTCCTCCATTGGAAGAACTTTGCCAATTACTTACACCAGTTTCAAAACCCCCATCACAAATTTCAGTATAGCTTTGTANTTTTTCAATTTGAAAATTATCAATAAAATAAACTCCTTCAGATTGTGGTTTGATTTTAATAAGTCTGACACTATCGTCAATAAAATTTGGGGTAGTACTAACAAATTGATATTTATTCCATTCGCTATTTATGGTAATGTTTGATTCTCCAAAATTAGTCCACGGTGGTCCGAACGCAGCTTGTGAACAAATGAAAAGATCTAATTCATTTGAATTACTTTTCGCCCAAAATGATATTAAATAAGAGAAGCCAGCATCTAAATCTCCAATACAACTACTTACTACAACACTATTTGATGGATTATTTAAAGTGGTTAACATCAACCCTAGTTCGCCATCATATGCAGCGTCTGATGAGACATTAAAAGTCGCTTCGGCGCCATTATTTGCAAAATATGTCCAAGTGTTCAAAGAATACTCAAATGAGGGATTACATATAGAATCGTTTTGCGAATAAAGACTAATACTAAAAAGAAGTGTGATTATAGTTATATTTAGTTTTTTCATTTCTTTAAAATTTTTAATATTCTTTTTTGTTTGTCGTTAATGGAAGATACTTCAAAAAGATAAATACCATTTTGATAACCTGAAATATCTTTAGTGAAAATTGAGTTCTGATTGAATGAGATCAATTCTTCTGAAATTAGTCTATAACTTATGTCATAGATTTTTAGAATATAGTTTTGGTGAGTAAATGAAATAAGATTGACTTTATCAGAGCTAGGATTTGGATAAACATCTAAAATTAAATTATGAGCACTTTCAATATGTGATGAATTAAAATTAAAAAATGCTGTGTCAGAACATCCATTCACATCATTTATTATAACATAATATTCACCACTATTTAATGGACTTATAGTTTCTGATGTCTGACCATTACTCCATAAGTATTGATAAGGAGAATTTCCGTTTATAATGTCAACATACAACATATCATCAGATAAAGAAACTTCAGTTTCTAGAGTAAAAATTGTTAAATCAAGTATTGATGAATCACAATTTGAATCATTTAAATAATAAAATATTCCACTTTCGTTATATATATTTCCATTCCATAAATAAGAATCGCAAGAAACCACTGAATCAACTGTATTAGTTGAGGGATTAATATTTAATTCTAAATAGATTGATGAATCACACCCTGATACATTTGTTGTAGTAAAGTTATAATTTCCACTCTCAATTAAATTCATACCGTTCCAAAAATAATCTCCACAAGTATCTATTGTTAATTCAAAAATACTAGAGTTCGAGATAACGACATCATAAAAAATAATAGTATCACATCCACTAATTATATTTAAGGTATCATTTAAAGTTACAGATTCGTAATAAACTTGACCGGTGTTGCTTTGAAATGAGTCACATTCTGAAATAGTAATAAATGAATCTATGAAGCAATCACACTCATCGATATCAGTAAAACCAATGCTATTATTGTTCATTAGTGAATCACCAACTGACATATAGTCTAAATAAATTTCGGAAGGGAAATTTGGGGTGCCATAGTCGAAGAAAAACATAATTTTTTGTATTTGTGTTTTATCTACATTGGTTTCCTGAAAAGCATCATCAGAATATACAAATGACATTGTATTATAATTGTCTATACCATTGGTTATTGGATGAGTTATTCTTCCAAACTCCTGACCATTAGTTTTTTCTCCATTAATATCTACTAAATCAATTCGTATGTTAATCAAACTATCAGATCGTGCTCTCAGAGTAACTGTTGGATTAAATGATACGTCTAAGGTTGAATCCAAAACATACTCAATAAAGCCGTATTGAGGAAGAGAGTCAGAATCAGTTTGATAAATTTTCAATTCTTGGCATTCACTTTCCTCTAAGGTTAGCTTTTGAACCCCATTAAAGCTCAATGCATTCCAGTTAGAAATTTGTTCATTTTCAAACTGATCGAAATAAAAAACTGTATCGATATAATTTATTTCTTCATTGTCACAAACACCATCATTGTTGAGGTCAACATTACATTCTCCACAGTCTATATATTTGTTAAGAATAATTGACTTAAAATAAACACTATCACCAATTTCACTTTGTAGTGGTCCTTTTATAGCAAGTCGATCAATGATTCCTAGTTCAGTCAATGATACTAACGAAAAAGTATATGTTTGATAGTCAGTCATATTTATATCTATTGGTATTGGAATCTGATCGATCAGTTCATTTAGACCTTGTAAATATTGTAAATAAAAGGTATTCGAAGATGACATATTTTTTATTGTAACACTGACAGATCCATATTCCGAGGCATTAAGAGATAACTCTTGAGGACTTCTGATGATAGGGGTATTATTAGAAACCGACAGTAATGCTGCATCTTCAACTCCATCATGAGTAAATATACATCCCCCAGCTTGTACCCATCCTTGTTTATTATACAAAAAAGAATAAGTTAAACTGCTAGCATAAACACATGAACTATCATTGAAATTTGCAAGACTATCATAATTACAGGCAATTATATCAGTACATCCAGCATTTATCATTAAGCATGTATCATTTACTAAAACATAATTTTCGATACATGTTCCATCGCAATTGATTAAGCTACTTTCTTGAAAAAAACAACTNCCATCGTCTGTTAAAGCTAATGAATCATAGTTGCAAGCTAATGAGTCAGTACAGCCTACACTTACTGCAGTATTAAAAGTCATTGATTTCCAATGAACAGTATCACCAACAGAAAAGGTAGGCCCTCTTAAAACGATCTTTGAAAAATCAGANCCCGTCCAAAAAGAATCTTCAGACAAATCAATAGTGTAAGAAGAAAAAGATTGCATATTAGTTCCACAATCAATAGGAAAAATCATTACTGGAGATTCTGATGATTCTTGAAAAACTCGAAAACTGATACCATCATTACTTTGAGAGGTGTTTTTTAGNTCTATTGTTACTGATTCGTATAAGTCAGCATTCAAATCTAGAGTCAAACCACTATTTAAATTAGGGTAGGCAAATTGAGGATAATTTCCAGTGACTTTCATTATTAGTGCNTCGCTAGAAATCATTGNTGCGCCGTCAACGCNTCCAGCACCAACCCAACCTGCTTTGGTGTTTTGCCAATTAAATTGNGGAGGCATTTGAGCATAACAAATATTAATGATCAANAGTGTAATTAAAGATAATAAGGTGGTTTTTTTAATCATTTTAAATAGGGTTTTGGTAGGAAATAAATACAAGATCAGTAGCAAAGGTATAGGTCCCCGGACTTCCTTGTAAAGAGTTTAATATAATTTTTAAATTACTTAGATTAGTGATATCAATTTNTTGATTATCCATAAAGGAAGATGTGTCGTCGAAGTACAAATCACTCAATTTCACATTCACCTTATTCCATTGGCCATTACTATTAAGTACTAAGCGATTTGTNTTAAAACTTTCTCCATTTTCTTCAAATATTTTAATCAAGAAAGAAGTGTTATTATGTTCTGGATTCACTAAAAAAAACAGATTAANATAAATATCATCAAGTNGATAGTTTTCAATATCAACACTAGAAATATTCAATGAAATTTCTCCACCGTAATAGGTATTNTCNGAAGTAATTGAAAGTTGAGCATACATAGAGCCGTGAGGAACTAAATAGGGGCCAGTCAATATATCTGCTGACGTAATTTCCGAACTCGGCATATTGATTTGGTATTCGCTATCATCTTCGTAGCTACAAATAAAAAGCCCAAGGTCNTTCAAATTTTTCTCTTCAAAAACCCAAAAAGTATCTGTTAATTCTTGGACATCAAAATCTGGAAAGTTTATACTAACAACACACAAGCTTGAGTCAACACCAAGACTCGTTTTTTTAAAGAAAAGATTTTCGGATTGACCTGTCCATTTAAAATCATCCATATCATTGCCATAACCCTCATATNNAAACTCTGCTCCTGAATATGATTGTTTGATTGATACGCTATAATTAACAGGNATNCTGAATTGTACGTCTAAGCGAAGAGTATCATTCATTGACAAGTCAACACCAAATACTTGAAAAATTGAAAAATTTGTGGAATCTATCAGTCGTTCNCCTCTTGTGACTTGAAGTTCGCCATANAAAGACTCTAACGGCGGGCCTAGAAATTNGTCTTTNTCACAACTCACAACGATTAAAACACTTAGAAAAAATGTGTAACTAATTATCTTGTTCATATCTTAAAAATTAATATTTANAATCAATAAATATTGATTAAAATCATATTTCAGATTTATTATTTTATCATCAACTTTCACTTGATTGGCTGAAAAAATTAAGTAAAACCCTTTGTTCACATTGTATTTAAGACCTAATGCTTGAATACTTTCATCATAATTAAAATTTGCTTTATCGTAATTTTCTATAGCATAATAGTTGTTATAAATAGGAAGGTAGTCAGTCCCTTTTGCATATAAATTTTTATATCCATAAAGAAGATCAATATTTTTAATCAAATTGTATGTGAAGCCTAAATCAATCAAAGTACTTGATAATGACACTTCATCAAGGTATGGGTTGGATGAAGCCCTATTAGACGAAGAATACCTCATGCCAAATGTTGTTCTTAACTCTTTTTTACCAGCATAAAACTTATTGATATTTAGGGATAAAGAGTTATCAATATCAAAATATTGTTTCTTGTCTAAAACTCCTTCACCGGTAACATCATTAAGAAGAGAAAGATCAAGCAAATAGTCTATTTTTTGTTGCTTATCAGAGTAATTAAAAATCAAATTGAATCCTTTTCTGTTTGGCGTGGCTTTACCAAAGGGAACACTTGTGCCAAGTCTAGCGCTTTCAATGGGTCTATCCGAATTTAATTGAAGATTAAAAATAGTTGAGTTATTGAAATCAGTGAGAATATCATAAAAAGATAAATTTCTTGGAATCGATGAATTTGTTACTTGCTGAAAATACGATGGTGTATTGCCATAGTTGATATTACTATTTTGTGAACCTAATGAAATGAAGTCGTCAGCTACAGACCTATAACTGACACTAACAAAATTATTACGAGCTAAATTATACCTACCTATAAATTCGAATAGTTCACCGGAAACGTTAAAATTATTCAAATCATAGTTTTCTGAATATCCACCAATAAGTGTACCACTAAATTTACCCCAAAGTCTACTGTATGAGGCCGTAACAGTTTGATTGTATTGGTTCGATAAATTAGAATTAATTAAAGTATTGGTGTTAGAAAAAATATTTGCTGAATTGATTTCAAACTTTTGATTATCTTTAGAAAGAGTTGATTTAAGTCCAACTAAGAAAATATCAGGGTTAGTAAATTCGTCACTTTTATTAAGCCTACTACCAAAAAATTCAACATATATTTTTAGTTGTTTTTCGGTTAATTCATTAAAAGAAAGTTTAACCCCTTTTTGTCTCCAAAAGTTTTCGTTTTGAAAGTTTTCATAATGTTGAATTCTTCTATACAATGAAAACACTTCGCTTTCATTGACCAATCCCTTTTCTTTATTTTTCCAAAGAGTATACCTGTCTAAGACTAAATCGACATCTCCTAGTTCATAGTAAAATAAATCATTAAAATTTCCATAAAGTCTAAATTGGCGAACGAAGATATTTGACCTTGAAGTGTCAAATAAAGCTAAATTTGACCTCATTCTAATTTGAGAATAAAAATTGACTTTTTCATTTAATTTAGCTCGAATTCCTAAGTCAACAACAACGTTAGATTCAAAATCTATATCATTATTCAGGCTGTCATTTTCATTTAAATGCAGACTTTGGTTTATCCCCCGACCATTTCCTTCGACGGAAAATCGTGATTCTTGACCAATAATATGGCAGCATTGTAAAAATAGAAGTATAAATAAAATTAATTTCATTGTTATAAATTAAAAAATTACTTTAAACTCTGCACTAAGTTCATATCCACTATAAAAATAGTTTTCATGATTTTTATCTAAATAATCTACGTTCTTGTATCTAAGATACAAATTAGATTTTGGGGTAATGCTAATGTCTATACCAGTGCCAAAGGCAGTACCAACTCCTTCAATCAAATTGGCATCAAATATATTATATTCGTAGCCAACATCTTTGCTGCCTTTTATGACTTCTTTACCGAAGTATCCTATTAATGCAACATCATCTAGTATATGATAATATAAATCAAACTCATGAAAATAGGTTTTAACAAACGATTTTTTATT
>NZVG01000025.1 GCA_002698145.1 Methanobacteriota archaeon
AAAAATCACTCAAGATTTGGGCGGGACGTGCTATCATGGCAGGCAGGCTCACCCCCCAAGGGTTACTTGGTTCACTTGCAATAGGGGCAGCAGTTGAAGCAGCGAGGACAGGTGCTGGGAAAATCAGTGATCGCATTGATGAAAAAATGCAGGAAGAATTTGATAAGATTGCCAAAGTAAACACAAAAACACTGCTTTCGCTCCTCATCCGAGACCTTGCAATGGGGATCCTTCCATTGTTGGCGCTAGGAATACTCCCACTTTTGATTTAAGACATAGGCACGAATGCTTTATGTTTCGAATTCATAAGCACGGAGCATGCCCCAAATCGTAACAGGCGATAAAGCCCCACAGTTTACGTTACCAGCAATCGATGGCTCGACCTTTAACATGGCGGACATGAAGGGTAAGCGTGTGATATTGACGTTCTTCAGGTTCTCAACATGCCCATTGTGCAACATGCGAATTAGGAGAATCATCCAACGATGGAATGAATTTTCCAAGGATGCTGTGATGGTTGCAGTCTTTGATGCAAAGGTAGGGGAACTCCAGAAACGAATGAAGAAGCACGATGCTCCATTCGTCGTGGTTGCCGATGAAACCTATGAGCAATTCAACAAGAACGGTGTGAAGAAGTCGTTCTTCAAATTCATGTGGGGTGCCTTGCGTTCACCACTTACACTGTTACAAGCCACACTCAGGGGATATGTTCCTCTTACTTTGTCAATATCAAAACTATCAACAATACCAGTTGATATTTTGATCGATGAGGAAGGCAAAGTCGTTGAGGCACATTATTGCAAGGACACAGCCGATCATCTTCCTCTTGAGAGAATGATTGCATTCTCAAATGGAGCTTAGGGCGTTCATTCTCTCTACAACGTTGGGTTCAAACATCAGGACCATCGTTTGTTCCATATGCTTGCATCAATAAACAAGTCATAGAATGAATCAAGGCTGTGTTCTATCGGTTTTGAATAGCCTCCTCCCATGAAGATGACCGTCGGAATTCTGTTTTTCAACATCTTCTCAAACACATACTGATTCCGTTCTTGCATGCCTTTTCTTGAAACACAGAGTTTCCCCAAATGATCCTGTTCCAGTCCATCAACCCCTGCTTGGTACAGTACGAGCTCTGGTTGAAAATCAACACACAGTTCGACTGCCTCTCGAACTTTTTCCATGAACAATTCGTCACCAGCTTCGGGTTCAACAGGTAAATCAAAATCACTTACAGATTTCCGGAACGGAAAGTTCGTTGAACAATGGACGGAAATCGTACGCGTACGCGCTTCATTCGACAGAATTGTTGCTGTCCCATCACCTTGGTGCACATCAAGGTCGAGAATTGCAACTCGTTTTACTCCCAATTCCTCGATTGCATACATCGCACAGATTGCGAGATCGTTGAAGATGCAATATCCGGAACCAAAATCTCGATGCGCATGATGGGTTCCACCTGCCATATTTCCTGTGATTCCGCCATGGTTAACCGCATGAATGGTTGCTTCGAGCGCACCGCCTGTCAAACAAAGTGTCCGTTCAATCATTTTCGGGGTCCATGGGGTAAGGCCAATCCTTCGCATCTCTTTCTCGCTCAATTTTTGCTCAAGAAATTCTTCGACGTATGTTGCGTCATGAGCGAGGAGAAGAGAATCTTTCGAGATTTGACGAGGTTCTCGAATTGCAAACATGTGAAACTGCTCTGAATCCTTTAGCCTGTTGAGAAGAATTTGATACCGCTCCCTCGGGAAGCGAGCCTCTACATGAATTCCGTCAGTGTACAATGGATGGTACCAAAGATTGAACGATTGATTTGCTGATGCATTACTCAACTCATTCGACGTCATCTGAATAACCAATCCAAGGGTGCTATTGGATTCTCAAATAAATCACAATTAAATGCGTGTTTGAAAAACTCGTTTTATTCCTCTTCTGTTGCTTCGATGCCTGAATTGTAATCTTGTTCCAATTCCTGTACGCGTTGATCGGATATGCCCAATGCTTTTGCTTGAATTTTTAGCATTTTTCGCTCGTCTTCGGTAATAATGAAGTCTTCCATCGCAACTTTGTAGGCTTCCATATAGATCTCTTCTCTGTTGATAGCCAAGACCTCTGATTCCGTAATCTGTGCTTGGAGTTTGAACTCCTCGTATTGAATAACTCCGTCGTCGTTCAAATCAATTGTATCAAACAATTCTTCTTGCGACTCTTGAGGTAACTTCGAAACCTCCGGGGCACTCGAAAATTCGTCCCTTGAAAGGACATCGTCCTTGTTTTGGTCCATCTGATTGAACGCTTGCAAAATTTCACGTTCATCGATGGGTGCCTCCCCAGTCGTGCTGAAGATGCTCATCATATTGATGCCGCTTTTGCCGTACTTTCGAGCCAAATCGTTGTTGTCGCCGCTCTTTTCCAGCATTTCATCGTACCATTGTTCGAGATAGGCTTTCCTATCCGCAGTAATTCCGTATGACTTGGCTTGTAAATCAAGCATCATCCGTTCATTTTCTGTAATCGTTTGATCTTTCTTTGCCAAGAAATACATTTCGAGGTATCCCAATTCCTCCTTTGTGTGTGATTCGGGAATAAGTCGTGTTGAGACACCACCCAATGTTGCGATGATGGGTTTTCGAAGCAACAGGAACGTCATACCGATGAAGACGCCTCCAATCCAGCCCTGATTAAAAACGGACTCCATAAGCTCGGTACTGACCAAAAACAGGATGGCTCCAGACCCGGCAAAGATAGTGGTTGTGAATGTCTTTCTCAGTTGCTCGTCGATGCCAAACATATCATTTTTCACCACTGCGTAGGTGAAAATAACTCCTTCAAACAATGCAGCGAGCACGACTGCTGTAGGCATTAGTGGGGGTAAGAACATGAGCGTGCTTGACAATGGAAACTCTGGATTAAATGGACTTACATTCAAGTTCGGGGCTGAACCGATGAGCAATATCATCCAAAAGAGAATCAGTGTCGTTGTGACTTGCATGACTGTTTTACCAAGGAAACCCAATCGAACTGCTCGGACTTCTCCTTTCAGATTTGTATCCTCAGCTTCATCGATTCGATCTCGTGAACGTGTTAATGCAATCGTTGCGATAATGGCGCCAATGAGAGGGATGAACAGCAGGATTCTACTCAATGGGCCGAGCACGACGTTCGTGAATGTCATGGGATAGATCGACTCGTACTCCTGAACGCATACGACCTCGAACGGCAGTGGTTCACCGGAGACGGTGGAACCTGTGCCAGGACCTACACTTTCACAATAAATCCAGCTGATGTCTCCAATCGATGTGTTTGTACCTCCCATGAAGTAGCTCACTGTTAAGATAAATGTCAAGCAGAACACTGGCAAAATGTACAGTCCATGGAAGTTGAAGAATCCAGATATCCTTTTTGCCCACTGCTTTTCACTGTAAAACGTAGCAGCGGCCATGTAGAGAAAGAACAACTGTAGGGACATTGTGTAGTAGACAACCCGTCCAGGCCTCAATACACTCAACATCTCTTCAGGCCAAGCATAAACCCAGAACAACATCGAAGTGAAACAACGCAATGCTTCTGTGACCAGCATCAAGGCCATAAATCGGTTTTTTGCTTTCCCAGAATTCGCTTTCAGAATAAGGTAGGCGAGGAACAACAAAAAGATCCCTGATAAGATACTGAAAATAGCGAGCATGTGCCAATATCCGATGAAATGCCCGAGTGTGCGAGAATAATATTCGAGAGGTGCGCCAACATCTCCCATGATTAATTCTCAATCTAAGGATATATTATTTTAGCGATTTTGAGCACAAAAATTCCTAGGCGTCAAGCATGGCAGTGTTATGGTCATAGATAGGCTCAATTACATTAGGGCAATCTAGCAAATCATGCGAGACTTGCGTTTTTCACTTGGTTTGTTCTTAATCGTCCTTTCAATACCATTCTTCTCATTTTCTGGAGATTTACGTCTCGAATGCATTCTGAACGACACCGGCAGCTGCGACATTTACAAAAACATCCAAATCGGTTCCTTGGCAACAATGACAATTGGAATGCTTCTAGCTATCTTATCACGTCCTGGTGGAACCGGAATTAAAGCCATTGACGATTTTGATGAGGGCAAGGTGTTCGATACTTTTGATGACGCATTTGATGATGAGCCACCGAGCGATGCGAGGGGTGTACTGAAAGAGGGTTACGAGTGGTTGGAATATCCCGCCGGATCAGAAGCATGGTATACACGACCTGAAACAGGTGGGCCCTGGACGAAATACCACGGCTGATAATCCGTCAGACTAACCATTGCAACGCTTGTTTATCCTTATTGCATAAGAACAACTCTATTTAGGCTATGGATTTGAACTTGAATTGTGAATTCGCAACGGATACACGAGTTTTTCCTCGGTCAGAACACTGACGCGTTCTTGAGACGTATTGCGATTAACTTCGCAATTTTGGGCTTCCTTTTGCACCTGTTGTTCTGCGTATTGTATGATCTAAGTTTTATTGAATCCTCAGATTTGGATTCTTTCATAGATTCTTATCTCGATGCACTATACACACCATTTTCCATTATCCTAGCCTACGAAGTTTACGAACTAATACGGGCAATCCCTGAATCTTTTTCCAATTCGATTGGAAAACAATTCGAGGTTGTAACACTCCTTGTCGTTCGTGATATTTTCAAGAATCTTGCCGATATCGGTGACGCAGACAATGTATCCATTGATGCAGACGTTGCGTTCATTGCGATGGAAGCCGTTGCATTTGTTGTTTTATTCGGGACTGCGTTGTATTTTCGACACCAAACCTCTGTAGCAAAGAAACCCAGTCAACAAGATGAATCGGTTCGGGTATTCGTGCAACAAAAGAAGCACCTTGCCTGTGGTTTGGCAGTGGTCTACATATTCGTGGCATTGTATTCTTTCACCACTTGGCTCATGGGTGTTGTTGACGGCGATACTGGATTGAGTCGAACTGTCTTCTTCTCCGATTTCTTCACTTGGTTAATCGTCTCTGACATTGTTATACTGCTCGCATCCTATCGCCACATCACAGATTTCCCTCAACTAGCACGAAACACCGGATTTATTCTCTCCACAGTCATTATTCGTGTCGGAATTGGAATCCCTGGATATACAGGAGCGGCACTCTTTATCCTATCAGCAGCACTTGCTGCATGCGTTCTCCGGCTAAGTCTCCACGACAATCCAACAGATGAATCTGAATGAAGGTCGGAGCGGACGAAGGCCAAAAAGTGCTGCACCGCTTTGGCAAGATATGATATGTGTGTAAATTCAGGTTGATTCATGCTGAGGAGACAGGTCATTGTCCTAACCATTTTGCTGCTTCTCTTTTCGATTCCGTCGTACGCTTCGGAAGCAAAAGAAACAGAGATTGTGGAGCAATTCGGTGTTGGCTTTGATGAAGTTACCATTGCTGACTCATCGGATTACCTCAACGATCCTCGAGACTTGGAATTTCATCCAGGTCGTGCAAATGAGTTGTGGATAGCAAATCGAGCAACAGACACCATAACCATTGTTGAGAACACTGGGCTAGAAAACCAAACCTCGCAGAACCGAGCCGATTCACACAGGAATCACTTCTTGGAAGAGGTGAGTGCAATTTCATTCGGCGCCTATCACCCTGAATTCGACTATCAATGGGGTTCAGCACAGGAATCAAGGAATACCTACAACGGCCAAGCAAATCCAAATAATTTCATGGGGCCGGCGTTGTGGCCTTCGTCCTTGAGCCATTTTGCCATCGAAAATCAAAACACCGGCAACGGCTTGCTCGGTAGTCACATCGATATGCTCCACGAGTCACCGTACGGTGTTGGAATCGCTCATGACTATGACAACGTTTACTGGTACAACGATGGGTATTACGGTGAACTTGTTCGTTATGACTTCCAAGAAGATCATGATACTGGTGAGCACGATCACTCAGACGGTGTCGTTCGTAGATACTCCGACGTTCAACTTACGCATTCCTATGGAACACCGAGCCACATGGTCATGGACAAATCAAACGGAATGCTCTACATCGCAGATGCTGGCGCAAATCGCGTCGTTTGGGTCAATACAGACGACCCAACGACCACATCAACCAACATTATGGACGACGCTTCACGACTTGAGCCGTTGGCTGAATATTCTCGAATTGGTGGGGTAGAATGGGGAATCTTAGCAACCGGCCTAAACCTACCCTCCGGTATTGCGCTTGCTGATGGACAACTCTTTGTCTCGGAAAATGGTAATGGAAAGATTGTCGCTTATGACTTGGCTTCCGATGGAAAAAGCGCTGTCCAACTCGACAAAATTCAAACAACTGCTACCTCAATTATGGGGTTAGAAGTCGGACCAAACGATCACCTTTACTACGTTGATAACGGTCAAGACGAGGTTGTTCGAATCGATCCATACACCGATGAAGATGGCGATGGTGTTGGGGATGAAGTCGACAATTGTCCGAGCATCGCAAACCCACTTCAAGCCAACTATGACAACGATTCGATGGGCGATGTCTGTGATGCTGATGATGACAATGACTTGGTCGTCGATGTGAACGATCAATGCGCTCAAGGGCAGCTTGAATGGACATCATCACTCTCAAATGACCATGATGGAGATGGGTGTTTCGATGCTACGGAAGATTTGGATGATGATAACGACGGTATCAGCGATGGCTCAGATATTTGCCCAATTGGTGACTTAGGGTGGACGTCCTCAGTCTCAACCGACTATGATGGTGACGGCTGTCAAGACTCAATGGAAGATGTTGATGATGACAATGACCGTATTTGCGATGCAAATGAGGTGAGCAGTTCCTGGGCTTGTGCCCCATCGACAGCGAGTGTGGATTTGTGTCCACAAAGCTCTCTTGGCTTCTTCTCAAACAATCAAAACGACGTCGATGGAGATGGCTGTGAGGATGCGACTGAGGACATGGACGATGACAACGATGGATTCACCGATGATGTTGATGATTGTCCAATGAGTTCTGGGTCGAGTTCCATGGGATCTCAACTTGGGTGCAGTGATTACGATTCGGATGGGTACAGTGATTCCATCGATGTGTTCCCGGCAGAGTCAACACAATGGATTGATTCAGATAACGATGGTTTTGGAGACAATCTTGACGGATTCGAAGGAGATGCTTGCATGGATGTTGCAGGCGATTCAACCGAAGACTCGTTCGGTTGCCCAGATGCGGATGGAGATGGTTGGTCAGACCTCAACGACGCCTTCCCGAATGAAGCCTCGCAACATTCCGATGAGGATGGCGACGGGTTTGGAGATGCGGTTGATGGATATCAAGGGGACGACTGCCTCGGTGTTCCAGGTACATCAACAGAGGACTTTTTTGGGTGTGAGGATTTAGACAGTGATGGATGGTCGGATCTGAACGATGATTTACCCCAAGAACCAACGCAGCACAGTGATGCAGATGGTGATGGCTATGGTGATAATCCGCAAGGAGTAACACCAGACAGTTGCCCAGAAATTTACGGTCTTTCCTCAATCGATCGATATGGCTGTCCTGATACGGATGGAGACGGCTGGGAAGATCGTTCCGACGCATACGTCAACGATGCTCGATTCTGGTCGGATATGGATGGCGATGGATACGCTGACCAACAGGGGACAAACCTCTCTGATGATTGTCCAGAAACGTTTGGTACATCTGTAGAGGACTTCGTTGGATGTTTGGATTCCGATGGTGATGGATGGTCGGACCAAACCGATGCTTATCCAAACGATTCTTCCAAGCATCTTGCTTCAAATCAGTCTCCTGAGAGTGACAACTTCACACTCATTGGTCTTGGAATTGGACTCCTTGTTCTTGTACTGCTTATGGTAGGGATTTTGCGAAAGAAGACGGCAGTGGAGCAGGAGTTTGACTTCATAGCACCACCAATACCTCAACCTCTTCCTAGCGCTCCGCCTCTTCCTCCTGAGGGATTGCCAGCCGGATGGACCATGGAGCAGTGGGCGTATTACGGCGAAGATTACCTGAACCGAAACAAGTAGAAATACCACAATGACTCAAATATCACAACCTCGAGGTTTGGGCATGAGCAAGAAGTTCTTCATCAAAATTGTAACAGACCCAGACGTTGATCTTAGAAAGTGCATTGTTGGCATAGCCTGCGCAGCACAAGCCATCAACGATGGCTACGATGTAGACGTTTTCTTTGCAGCAGATGGAGTTAAAATGATTCATGCTGCATACATTGAATCTGTAAATGAGAAAGGTTCGATTCCGGATGGTATGATTTACGACATGATGAATACCATCACCTCAGGAGCCTCCAAGGTTTACTGTTCAACAGGTTCGCAAGCAGCGAACGGTGTCACGAAAGAGAACGCTGATGAAATGCTCCTCGATGGTTACTCGGACTGGATGACATGGAGTGGCCCCCCTGGCGTCATCGAATTAAGTGCTGCTTCGGATGTTCAATTGGTCTATTGATGCTAAGATTGTCTGAGTGAAAGCAATTCACTTGGAATTCTGTACGTGTAATTAAACCCCTCTCCAATGAGGGTTAATTCTTCAAGCAGTTCATCGAATTCAACACGTTGAAAAGTTGAATCAAGGTCATGCAATGGCATGTTTGCTGCCATTTTGCCATCTCTCGACAATTTGATTCCAGTGGGTACATGCGGTTCAATTGACGAATACGAGAGGATTTCTTCAGAAGTCTCTGTGGTTCCTAACCCATCAAACATTTTTCCGAAATGCGTCCGAATTTCGTCCCATTGGTTAACATCGAACTTCATGGATGTTCTCTGTTTCTTTTTGCATAAAGTTGTTGCTTTGTGTCGTAGCCTTGATGCACCACCAGCGTATCGGGTAAACATGGCGTCACTGATCCTGATGCGGCATGGGCAGTCAATGTGGAATGCTGCGAACCTGTTTACGGGTTGGGTTGATGTCCCGTTGACGCAGGTGGGGATCGATGAAGCACTTGCCGGTGGTCAGAAACTTGCTGATGTACAAATCGATGAAGTTCACACTTCCACACTCATTCGAGCGCAAATGACAGCAATGCTCGCGTTGAGCCAACACAACAGCGGAAAGACGCCTGTTTTCCAATACTCAGATTCTGGCGAAGTGATGAGTGACAATGAGCGGAAAATGGTTGAATGGTCGCAAATGAACGCAGGTTCGGATGTCTCAAACATTCTCCCTGTGTATGTTTCGTGGAAGTTGAATGAACGCATGTACGGTGACCTTCAGGGCATGAACAAACAAGCGACGCGGGACAAGTTCGGCGATGAGCAGGTCAAAATTTGGCGTCGTTCCTACGACACGCCTCCTCCAAATGGAGAGAGCCTTGAATTAACTGCTGCTCGAACGATTCCTTACCTTCAGTCAACCTTACTTCCAGCATTCGATGAAGGAAAAAATCTCTTCATTGCAGCACATGGGAATTCTCTACGCAGCATTATTATGCATCTTGAGGGATTGAGCAAAGAAGAAGTTCTTGCATTGGAAGTTCCCACCGGCGTCCCGATGATCTATGAATTGCAGGACGAACAATGGATTCGAACGATGGGGTGAACAGTATGCTTCTTGATTGGCGATATGATGGGTTCCCTGGTCGGGTTCTATGGGTTGATTTGACCCGAGGGACGACGGAATCCAGGGATATCCCGCATGATTGGTTGATTGAATCAATGGGAGGGAAGGGCCTTGCAACTCGACTTTTGGTCGAGTGGGATACAACCGATTACGATGCCGCCATGAAATTGAAGCACCCGGTCGCCGATCGAGTTGATGCAGCGCGACATCCCACAAACCCCTTGTTGTTCATGACTGGGCCTTACCAAGCCAGTACAGTCGGTTCCTCAGGCCGAGCGGTTGTTGTTGCTCGCTCACCCTTAACCGATCTCTACATCGATACCTACATCGGAGGGAACATCGGCCACACCCTGCGTCAAGCAGGATGGGATGGCCTGTTCATTACTGGAGCATCCGAGAATCTCTGCCGACTCGAAGTTGTTGACGGCCACGCTGAATTGCATGATGCTCAGGAATTGAGGGGTATGACAACCTGGCAGATTGAACAAACCTTGGAAGNAAAGGGCGACTGTCTCTCNATTGGACCTGCGGGCGAAAGCGGAGTTCGAATCGCAAGCCCGTTGACTGCAGGNCGTCGTGCNGCNGGNCGTGGTGGAACCGGNGCAGCNTTNGGATTCAAAAATCTNAAAGCTGTTACNGTAAAATCGACCACAAAAGANACNGTTCGATTTGCCAATGAAGCNACGCTGAAATCCGCTGTNAANGTGCAACGACAAGAAATGGGGTTNAGGAGACGGTCAGGCGACCCNTTCTACTCATTTGGGACCAGCAGAGGNCCAATNTATGCATCNGAAAANGGTCGAATGCCGACAGCGAATTACAGTTCNACAAATGCAATGATTCCTGATTTCTCNGAATTGAAGGTCAGTGGAGGACAAGGTGGCGTCGTTCCCTCCAAAGGAAATCCNGTTAGCATTACAACTGAACTCGACGCNCACGAACTCTCTGGNGAGCACTGGCACGAATCNCTTCCGGAAGCGAAACAATCCGCTTGTTGCGCACCCTGTCCGATTGCTTGCGAAGCTGCCGATCGACCGACAATCAANGGCGAGAAAATTCGGAAGCGCCCTGTTCACATCGATCGAGTCGATCGCCCTGAGTACGAAACACTCGCNATGTTGGGTGCAAACCTCGGACTCACCAGCTCGCTTGATGTTATGGACGGAAACGATGCTTGCAACCGGCTTGGAATTGANACAATTTCAGGTGGCGCTGCCCTATCCATNGTTTGCGAGTTGGTCGANCANGGATGGCTTCCNGANGCATGGGCAGATCATTTCCATGCCCCNTTCGATTTTGGTCGATACAAACAAGGTGATGTGGTTCCGTGGCAATTTGGNATTCCAGAATTGCCACCCCTTGCTCTTGCAATGTTAGCAAACGCAAANCCTGGGACATCCNATTTGTTCTCGACACTTACCAGTGGCGCCGTTGTTTTTGCAGAACANGTTGAACGTGTNACGGGTCATCCAGCAACGCGTNTGACTGCGCACTGCAAAGGCCTTGATNTACCCGCNTGGGACCCNCGNGGAAAGCGNGGGAANGCAATGGCATACATGACNGCAAATGTTGGTGCTTCCCACATGCGAGCAGGTTACANGCAACCGACGGGTNTNCCAAACGAATCAGCGNTAGATCTTATGCAAGAGTTGGTTGAGAGCCAAGACNGNATCGTTATTCGAGATTCAATGATNTTGTGTGCCTTNGCCAAAGGGGCAACNCCNNATGCAGTGATGGTNGATGCNTGGAATGCAATCACTGGTGACGATGCAACATGGGATGANTTNATGCAACGAGCAAGTCAACAGTGGAATCTTGCTCGAACTTGGAACGTNGAGCATTGGAATCGATTGGGTGTTGAGCCAATGCAGGCTGATTTACTCTCATGGCGGTTACGCAATGAACCAATACCTGCGGGGGTAGCAGCAGGNATGGTATCGTTTGTCGATGAACAAGACGAGAAAGCCTGCATGCAGGAATACTACGCAATAAGAGGCTGGGATGAGAATGGTAGACCATAATCGGGTTTTTGTATGAATCCAAAGTTGACNANAGCCATCCTTCTCGTTGTNCTCTTGGCATCGCCTTGGTTGTTTGTNCAAGGATGGATTTTTGTTGCTGCNCAAGATGAGCCAATCNCCTCAATGGAAACCTGTTCGGAGACCAGTGCAAACTGCGCTCATCTTGGNGGAGGCATGGATTATCGCATGGAATCTTTACCNACCATTCTTGAGCGTTCNATGGANGATGTTCGCTCAGACCTCTCAGCGTACGTAACCGATTGCAATTGTGATGTTTTAGNNGAAGANGANACAGATTCANGNTANTATCTNCATTTTGTTGAGCATACATCCTTCTGGTTGTTTCCTGANGACGTNCTCATTTCCATCGAAATNGTTGGTCAGNATACTGTAAGAATTGAACTTCATTCCGAGTCACGCTTGGGTCTNGGTGACTTGGGCGTTAATCCTGAGCGACTTGAACGAATTCATGATCAACTCGATGCTTGAATCAAGTCATCCCAGCCGTATGGGTAACCACTTTCATCAATGAGAAGGACATTAACACCGAGTCCTGATTTGTGGAANGCAATCAGTTGAATATCGTGAATTGCATGACCNGTAGGAGCAACACCAAGAATTGGNAGTTGTTTTTGAGAAAACCATGAGCGTTTTGTNTTCACTGCATGGTCTGTACCAAGACTTCGGCGTGTACCATCAACATCATCGAACCATGGGAGTGGGCCTTCTGGAGAGAATCGNAATCCAAGAATCATATCAACNCCGGTTGTTTCTTGTGCNGCGTCTGTGTCTGCTCCACTCGGAATCGCNGGTGCATTCGGATGTGTATGCAGCCAATGTGTGAATCGGCCNGCTCTTGAACCGCGCTGTCCGGAGAACAAATCATCGGTCCACTCTTCAGGNAGGTGATGAACTGAATAGGAATCNCCGCGATTAACGACATGCGCTTCTTTGACGACNTAACCTTGNCCTCCGAATAGATTTGANACACATTCCTGNCCTTCGAANGCAGACTCGACTTCTTCGATGTTCTTTCTGTCGGCATTCACGTCTAAGCCNACAAGAATTTCATCAGGAAGCGATTGAAGGGCCCAGATAACGAGNTCTCGAAAAAGAGGGCCNGGTATATGCAATTGTGCTGCATAGGCATGCCGCATCGAATACGATTCAGCGTTGTATGAACGCATCGCTTCAACCAACCAAGACTCGACCACAACAATGCCACTGCATCATCCTTCATGAAGGGGCGGTTGAAGGAGAATCCTTGAAAACACAGGAGACCAAGCGCACCGCATGGCGAAGAAGAAGCGAGGTGGGTTTNGCCGATTCATCGGCGCTCTCACCGGAACGCCATANGAACGCCTTCTCAAGCAAGTTGAGAAACTTGCANACGAGCATGCTGATGATGAGCGNAAACTCGCAAAAGCACTCAAAAAATTGGTTGACGTNGTNGGAACTGCTTACGAGGAAGAGGAGATTGATGAAGATGAACACGATCTCGTCATCGAAGCAATCGAAGAGGCAGATCCAAAAGCNCGTTCATTCCCAAAATTNGCTGAAGAGGATGCGTTCTANGCAAACGACGCTCCCGATGCACCTGAACTAAAACTCGGTAAGAGAAAGAACNTGGACGAGCTGATGATGTCCTCTGGAAAGGAATTCACGGGGAGCTTTGGTCGCGATGAGTTTGANGAATTCAAGGCTCGCATGAGNGATGATTTCTATGCGGATTCGGATGAAGCAATCCAAGCAGGNGACCATCAGGCCACAATNCGAACCGANAATNGGGTCTTTGNNGATGAAGAAGATGATTTGGAAAATGTNAAGGCAATGATCTCTCAAGAATCCGGTCTTTCTGAGCCAACNTCNGNTGAAGAAGCGGAAGAAGAATCCTTTGAGGACGATGAAAACTATTCCATTGATGANGATGGAACNGAATGGTTCCAAGACGATGACGGTTACTGGTGGTACCGTGAAGACGGTCAAACCGATTGGCAGCCTTACGATGAGGATTGAATCTCAACTACTTCGGCCAGATGTCTAAGTCTGCAAGTTGAAACTTCACAACNNCAANNTCTGCACCGAGCAGAACCATGTCTTTGTTTCTACNCGTTTCGCTCGACATGGCAATGATGGTTTGCGGNCGATTNACGTNGGANGANAGCAAGGATTCCAACACCTGAAGACCGGTTTNNGGAGGCATGTAGTGGTCCAATAACAACACATCGGGAGNGAANCNCTGGATGTGATTGAGGGCCTCATTTGAGTTCCAGTATTGTTTGATGACAAGTTCGCTGACNTTGACACCGCCNGCNGTCAGTATAGATTCAATGTCNTAATGGTCNTCAAAGGCCAGCACGCGCATGNATGCACCTCATTCTGGGATATCTTGTTGATCCCACCANGGNGGTGCGAGGAACCATGCNTCATGATTGGGNGGACGATCAATTAGAGGTAACCCGATTGTACCTCCATCAATNGAAAGTCCACCAAGCGGATTGGTTGCACATGGCCCTGGAAGNTAATCTTCTCCATTCTCGGTCAACTCGATTCGTAGTGAGTTTCCTGCTGGAACGATGACATCGAGNGGNTTGAATTCCATCAGCATGGTGTANGAAGAAAATGGAGCGGCTGGATTCGCATTGTATCCTCCGTCTCGATAGCGTANGTCCATTGTTGCGTGTCCAAGTCGAAGATCGAGTGTNTCATCGTACAGTGTTGCGAAAATCTGTCCNCCGTTGCAGGCTTGTGTCGAGACATCAAGGTGCAATGTTGGAAGGCCAGAGATATGCAAACCATTCTCGTANACTTCACTTGCTAGCGTCACAGAACCACCCAATCCATTTACAACTCCACTGCCACTCCACTCGGTNCCGATGGANTCAAGCTGCCACATCATGTCCTCTGGCGGCCATGTTTCTTCCACGTGCCATTGCCCNTCATGGGTTTGAATCTGGACCATTGGCTCGGGCTCTTCNCCGANGTCCTTGAGATAGTATTGGAACCANCCAAACAATTCAACGGCCCAATCCATGCGGCTCATGTTTGGATAGGCCTCNCCTCCATAACCACTGCCGAGTTCACTNTGNCGGTCNGGTTGGTCAGGATAATTGTGAGCCCACTGGCCAGCGATGGCTCGNGCATTNATTCCAGCATCTCGCATTAATTGGTAGGTTGGGAAGGCATGGTAAGGATCGACGTTCCAATCTTGAAGCCCCCACACAAGATACACGCTTCCNTGATAATTTTCCAAGACGTCGGGNAGGTGGCGGCGTTCATCCCAGTAGTCGTTCCATTCAGCACCACCGAACTCAGCGAAGGCATAGGTAGACCACGGGTTGAGTGGGCCAACTANATCATCNGAACAAACACGTAAATCGTCGGTNGTTAAATCCGATGTAGCCGCTTGATATGCGGCGTCGTACCCCATTGCCCGTGCTTCAGANGACCCATTTCGATAGAACATTTCTTGAACACCAATCGATCCCGAAATTGGGACGATTGTCTTTAGATGTTCACTCGGTTGTTGAGCCGCTTCCCAATTGGTTGTTCCAGCGTAGGATTTACCCATTAAGCCAACATTTCCGTTCGACCAATTTTGTTGCCCCAACCAATCAACAACAGCCTGAATACCNACCTGCTCACCAAGGCCTTTGACATCTTGACAGTGCGTGGACTGCCCGGTTCCAAACGTACTCGCCTGNGCCANTGCGTATCCATGCGGAACAAATGTNTCGTACACCCACTGACCAACACCTCCATCTGGNATTGTGTTTGGATTTGAATCNGCACCGACGCCNGGCATACCNTCACCGCCGAAGTCATAGTATGGGTGGATGGTCATAATCACAGGCACTTTGACCCCATCTTCAACATCAGGCAACCACANAGCAACGTGCATTTTTGCATCGTCAGGGTAACCCACATCTTGCTCTGANGCTGGTAAATCCACTGAGATGAAATGTTCTGTGTACGGTAGAACACCGTAGGTGCCGTTCTCAGGGAGTTGGGCTCGCATGGTGTCCATGGGCAAATCCATCATGTAACGCTGATNNAGTGGTACATCCCACCAATCATAGACNCCCTCNACATCATTTTCTCCCGANAGTGCGTTACCGAACGACATTGATANGAACANGAAGACAACGCAAAATGCTGCCGTAGCATANAGCGAGATGTTGAGTTGGNTTTTGTTTCGNTCCGCTGACGAATCGAAGATCTCTGCTTCGAGGACATCGTCAGCCATAACCANCCCAAACACTCGATATTGAAGAGTGTGGCGCTTTCATGCTAATGCAAATTCGGTGGGAACGCTCTGCTCCCAGACATATTCCCCTTGATTGTTAAGGCCAAGATTTTCAAAAATTTCAGGAGTACAGTGCACTCCAAATTCCCCTTTCAGACGCGCCCTTGGTGCAAGGGTCGCAATACGAGCAAATCCCTTTTGCCAAAGTGCTAGCGAGGTAATTGCATCCTGTGAGGTAGGGACTGTCCGTTTCAACCGAGGCCCGAANGGNGGAGGGTATTCNTAACCCTGCGGTAACAGAAGTTTNCCTTGACGCGTTGGACGNTGCGTAACGTATCGAGGTTTCATGAACTTCCTTCGAATNGCTCTCCATTTTTTCTTTTGATAGGAGACTCCTGTCAAATATTTNGCTTCNTAATCNTAGAGGGTCTCTTTGATTTCATTCCAAACTTCAACATCCATGCAATAGGTNACCGAATGCGTATGCGTTGCTTCGACAAGATGAAGGTGATNTTCNGTCANATTTTCCTTTGGCAAATTCCAAACCTGGGTCATNCCAATNTCGTCGTACTGTCTTGCCCAATCTGCAAGGTTGAGACTTGTTTTGATGAAATTNGGGCCGGGAACTAGATCATCTTCCACGAGAATCACGCGNTCATAGCCCAATTTATCGTACAAATCTCTGCGNGCACCGATGAGATTTCGACCAACTCCATAATTTTCTTCNCGCANAATAATCTCTTNATNTTCNAATTTTGATNCTTTGATGTGAGCAAGAAGTTCCTNTTGTTTNGATTCGGCTCCNCCGTCGATGTAGTGGTAAACATCGATGTTTTCCAAATCATCTTCGTTCTGTTCAAGGCCTTTGAGGACCTCNAGAAACAAGTCGGGTCGATTGTAACTTGCAGTGAATAATGCAGTCCTCATCCCAAGTTACTCCTCGATTTTTGCATCTGAACAAACTAAAAAAAGTCTTGCTCAAAGTTGAACCTCCTGAATTGNATANACGCTGTCGATGCTNGCAAGGAAATTCCTCTTTAAGCCTGANCGAGTGGGATTGCATATGGCCACCATCCTTGTGACCGGAGCTTCAGGAATGCTTGGCCAGCATCTTGTTCCAATGCTCAAAAACAAGGGANACAGCGTTCTAACGCCCTCTCGNNATGAACTNGACCTTTCNNATGCTNATGCAACGTCAGAGTACATNNAGTCCAATCTACCGAATTTTGTCGTCCATTGCGCAGCGTTCGTTGCNGGAATTGCCTCNAGTAAAACCATCAAACATCACTCGCTTGACNNAAATATATCCATGGGACTAAACCTTATTCGAGCATGTGTNNNNCANGGAGTAGCGAACATGATCAATGTTGGTAGTGCAACGGTNTATCCAAACGAAGCACCTCAACCACTCTCNGAATCNTCGATTGGNGATGGCCCGCTTGAAGGNCCNATTGAAGGATACGCATTNTCGAAATACGTTGTNTANCGAGCATGCGAGATGGCAAACGAACAGCACAATGTNTCATTNAAGACGATTCTNCCCTGCAATCTCTTTGGNCCATACGANAATTTTTCACTCGAAACGGGNCANATGCTTCCCGCAATCCTGCACAGAATGCATCANGCAAAGCAGAACGATGATGNNCANGTTACNATTTGGGGCGATGGTACGGCNAAGCGAGAATTNCTCTATGCGCCTGATTTAGCAGATTTCATCTGTTTTGCAATTGACAATTTTGAAGCATTNCCNGGNGTGATGAANGTNGGTTCAGGNCTNGAGATNAGCGTNAATGCAATGCACAAGCACATGGCGAAGGTAATTGGATANTCAGGGGAATTNNAACACGATTTGAGCAAACCNGTTGGNCGTTTACGCCGATGTCTCGACCTACGCNNTCAAGAAANCCTTGGTTGGTCTCCNAAAACGGCNTTTCAAGATGCGCTTGAATTGACNTANGACNACATGCGGAGGTCATTGGAATGAAAGGTGGNTCAACNGGGAATTCCNNAGCNAANTTACTTCCAGGCGGNGTNCATCCNTGGCANGCTTTNGATGAATCAAAAGCAGGCTATTACAGCCAACTCCAACTCAAACGATGTGTCGAAGACCGCAACCCTCTCCTTNCAATCATGGAAGACAAATATCGNTCAAGAGAACTTGTGCTCANAAAAAACGTATGTCACCTGACNGAACTNTANCACTGGTCTGANGAGGTTGAAATCGATTGGGATAATTTACCTGAACGTTGCGTCATCAAGACCAANCACTGGTCGGGTGATGCATTGTTTATCNTGGACAACGGACCAGAACCACTCGCAAACATTCCTCGAAAATTNCGTATTTTTTCAAGAACAGANAATCGATANCGTGTAATTCGAAACTGGCGTGACCAGAACGGNAAACCNTGGCCGAAGTGGCGAATTGAGCGTTCACTCCGCTGGTGCNTGCGACAAGNATTCCCTGTTCCNCTCGAGTGGGGNGCTGCGAACATCAAACCNCGAGGCGTGATGATTGAAGAACTGCTCACNGACAACAATGCNTTACCCAACGATTGGAAAGTCCATGTTTTTCATGGAAAGGCAGGATTCATCCAATACGANACNGGGCGTATGACTTCTCATTCCCANTCCATTTACTCACTNGATGGNCNACGCATTCAACAAACAAACGGACGATGGAGCGAAGAGCATACACCGGATGAGATTGTTTCCATTCTCGGAAAAGATGGNATNGATGAACTNGTCCNNATTGCGGAACGNTTGGCTGAAGACATTGATTATTCACGCGTNGATCTCTTTNTGGCCGATGGGAAATGGTANTTNGGGGAGTANACNAATTACCACAACTCCTGCCANCCACAGTCCATTGAATGGGAGAAGCTTGGTGGNGCATTGTGGTCAAACNCTGNNCACTAAATTTCGATACATTCAAAATCATCGGGCCTGAGGAANCNNCGGAGGGGTTNTTNTGGAAGCACCAAATCAACAGCGAAGGCTNGTTGTTGAGGGNGGCGAAAGCATTGTTGATTTTGACAACAAGGCGTTCAAACCCATTCCACAAGCTGGNATTGATTTGGCAGTGAAGGCAATGAATGCAGGCGTNATGTACCGTTACCAACCGAAATCNAANGAAGACTCGCTNACTGCATCCTTTGAACATGACTTTGCCCANTACATGGGTGTTAAGCACGCAGTTGGCACAAACTCATGCGGCTCTGCNATGTTCATTGCNCTGAACATTGTTGGTGTCCAACCAGGTGATACGGTGTTGACCAACGCATTCACATTCCACGCGGTTCCGAGTGTTATCGAGCACGCACGTGCAGTTCCAGTTCTCGTTGAAAGCAATCGAGAGTGGGCTATGGACCCGAATGACTTGGACAAGAAAGCAACCGAGACAGGAGCCAAAGTCCTACTGATGTCCTACATGCGAGGGCACGTTCCAGACATGGATGCAATAATGAAAGTTGTAGAAAAACACGGGCTCATTTTGATTGAGGACTGTGCACACGCCTACGCTACACTTTGGAACAACAAACTCCTCGGCACATTTGGCGAAATTGGCTGTTTTTCGACACAGTCTTCGAAAGCTCTCTCGGCAGGAGAAGGTGGTATTTTCATCACGGACAACGACGAACACGCTGCAAGAGCCGTGCTCTACGCAGGATCTTATGAACGCCTATGGATGAAGCATTACGACCTTGATGCAGAATTAATGGATCGCCTGCAAAACCAAGTCCCCGGTTACTCGATGCGAATGCAAGAAGTTACCGCAGCGATGCTTACACCACAAATCGAACGTCTTTCAACCATCAAGAAGATTCATGTTGACAATTGGGAACTTCTTCATTCTCTGATACACGATCATCCCAACATCGAGATTCCGATGCCCCTGCCAGAAGTCGACCCGTTTTGTGACACCATGCAATTCCATTTGGTTGGACTGTCCAGAGATGAGGCGGACCGATTCATTGACCTTATGAAGCAAGAAGGCATACCGATGCAAATCTTTGGGGCTCGGCGCAATGCTCGTGATTTTCGGCAATGGGAATACATCAAAGCGCATCAGGATGAACTCAATGAGACAATCGCAAACATAGAATTCGCCTGCGACTTATCGATGCAACCTCATTTAACTCAAGAGAACATTCGAATTATGGCTCAAGTCATTCAAGATGTTTTGACCTACATTGGCGAGCAGGCGCATTGAAACCAATCTACAATGATTCCATTCATCGGTTTGTTTTAAACCAATAACTCTTAGCAAGGCTGTTCTTATGGCGAAAGATGGTTCTCCTTCCTTGTTCCGAAAGTGGGTGATGCGGCAGTATTGGCGAATGCAACAATCCCAAGCAGTCGTCGGTTTGCTTTTGTGGGGTACAACCATTACGCTGCTTGTCTGGCCGTATGTCCGCTGGCGATTTGAGTCTTCATGTGCTGATTCTTTTTGCTTCAGCGACACGATTTTCGGCATACCGGCAACGTATCTTGGTTTGCTTTCTATTTTCTTCACCGTCATGATGAGCGTTCTTCTCATTGGCTATCTGTACGATCAAGTGTTTACGCTTTGGACCGAATGGCGCAGCGTCGACATGGAACGCAATCCGTATGTAACGTATGCATTAACCCCGAACTGGATGATGATGACTGCATTGCAGGCTGAAATGCTTCGTCGCCAGTCCGAAGGAGATGAAGCCATGCAAGCACAGGCGGAATGGTTCCTGAATTGGTGCAAAAAGTATGCAGACGGTGAAATGTTTGCGCGTGCTGTTCAACGCTGGGACGAGGACCTTGGTCACACGCCCACATTTTGGTTCACCGATGATGAGGCAATGCAACGAGCACGGGAAATCAAATTCGATGATGATGATTGACACAGCAAGGCATGGACATTCGACGGGCAACGATGTTCGTCAAATAATTGATGAACAGGCATACCATCGTTTCAACATGGGCAAGACATCCAGACAAAGGATTCTCTTGTCCTGTGTGCTTGTATTGCTGCTCCTTCCTACCACAGCAATAGGCGAGGAAGAACCTGCATGGAAGAGCAACGGTATCGATCCTTCAACGTGGACCGATGGACCGGTGGTTGAGGATACACCAATGCAACATTCGTATTTTGGCGACCCCATATTCGTCATTGATGTTACCTACACTCCCGATCATTTTGAGAGCGAGATTACAGGAACAATCGTCATTGAACTGTTTCCACAATGGGCTCCAATTACAGTTGAGAATATGATTGAGCACATCGAAGAAGGATTGTACAATGGCATCTTTTTCCACCGAGTCATCAATGATTTTGTGACCCAATCTGGAGATCCAGAATGCAAGACAAACGGTGTCTACATTCCAGGATTGCCTGCTCAATGTGGGAGCGGTGGAACAGGAGAAACCATTCCTCTTGAGCACAACGATAACCTAAGTCACGTCGATGGTGCGATAGGAATGGCACGCGGCACCGAAGAAGACTCAGCTGATTCTCAGTGGTACATCGCTGAAACGGAGGCGCATGGTCTTGACCCAGAAAACAGGGATGATGGAGGATATGCAACCTTTGGAATTGTCCGTGATGGGATGAGCCATGTCCGAGCGATTGCTGAGGTTCCAACATCGGATGATCCGACCGGAACGGACATCAACAATCCGTTTTCGACAGCAGGCCGCCCAATTTACGAAGTGAGGATAAACAGCGTGCAGATGATTGGTGTAGCAGATCCGGATGGCCAACTCTCGGGCCAGGCGTCTCTTGACGAAGTCGAATCAGGCATGGGTACGACGATTTTGTTTGTGACTCTGTTCGTCGTCCTCGTCCTTGGAGTGGGGTATGTTGTTATGCAAAACAATGCCAAACAAGACACTCCAATTTACGAGGCAGAACTGATCGAAGAAAATGAAACATCCAACACGACGTGACGAATTCTCGGAGCGTACCATTTTACCTTCTCAACATTGTAATGTTCGACAACCCAGTTTCGCCCGACTTCCGTTGCATACTGCAAACATTGTTGCAACGTTTCTTGACACCAATCTTCGATTCGCTCTTCTTCGACGTTCATGTGGATATGAAGGGTGCCACCGGATTCCTTCAACGCTCGAATGGCTGGATACCATGTCGCTTCTGAACTTGGCAAATACCCAAGCAGTACACGATCAGCAGTACCTTCCAATTTCAGTAGGGTAATTTGGTTGTCGCCAGCATGAACCGTAAGCCTAGAATGAACATTGTTCTCTCGTGCTGACCATTCCAAAGCGTGAATGCTGCTTGGATTCATTTCACAAGCGTGGACATGTGCGACATTTGCGTGAACAAGGAGTTGCATTGTGTAGTATCCTATTCCTGCATAGGCGTCGATAACAACCTCACCTTCTGCTTCCACATTGGCCATACGATGACGCTCTGACACATTGCCAGAGGAATACATAACCTCGCTCGCATCAAATCCGTAGATGAGACCGTTGTCTTTGACCTCGACCCACCCATCTGAACCGAGCAGGATTTCAACTTGGGATGTACGCATCAGGTCATCTGAGATTGGTTGTTGTCGGCCAATCCGTTTAGCATTCATGGCCTTTGCAATACGGTCAAAAAAATCGCTGTGTTCTCGGATGACCTGATTCCATTTGTCCCCCAAGAATGCATCTTTTGGGAACAAGACAAGGTCATCAAGCCGTTCCCATTTTTTTGGAATGGTTTGAATCAGATCTTTGTTCGAACCAATCATTGGCGTCAGTGCTTCTTTCAATTGGTTGTACGGATCGATTGAAGGAGGTGCAAGCCGGACTTCAATCTCCTCAATCCTGTGCTGAAAGGTACCGTTTGTGAGAACAATTTCCTCTCGTATTGGTAATGCAAGCTCATCCCCAACACGCTCGGGGGTGAAGGTCCTATCAAGAGCATTCAACTCAATCAACATTCGGCGTGCAACCTCAACGTTGACGAGCGGAACAACGAGACACGGCTGTTTTGGCATAACGACGCCTACAGTCTCCCNAAGGGGAAGTCCTTTGAAGGTCTTCGGTCTGATGGTACATCATGGAAGAACGAGCGTTCTGGAAAAATCGCTTCCTTTCATTGTGTTTGACTCTGATTTTCGCTGTTCCTCTCCTTGCACCACTCGCATCTGCGGATGGTATGACAACGTGTGACAGCGTTTCTGGATTCAGCGATTGCGATGATTACGATTCCAACGATGATGAGACGCCTTGGCAAGATTGGATTCGCGGAACGTACGAATTCGATTTACAAGATACTTCAACAATCCACATGTCGTTGAGCTGGGCGATTCGTGAATTTGACCGTAATAAAATTGGTCTTAATGATTCCATAACACAGAGTGCGCTCGCCTTTGATGATTTGGATGAGGACGATGGTATTCCTGCGGACATGATTCGTACATACTTCGCCTATGATGATGGTTCAGGAACCGTCGGTGACAAAATGTTGGTTGAGGTTGAAGATACGATCAATGATTTACTCTCGAGCGGCTTTGGAACCGTTACTGCAATAAACACACAATACGATGGAATCTACACGGAAGCTGGGGTATCCGAAGTTTGCACTACTGATGCAACGCAAGATTCTGTTTATGACGGTACAGGCGTGACAGAAAACAACGTGTTTGAGCCTCCAATTTGCTTTTCAACCATCGCTGAAATCGAATTGTCCACAAGCACATTCAACCTCCTCGATAACGCAGACCTTGATTTNGAGCGAGCGTACCAAGGCCTTCTCATCATGGGGTCTGAATTGACAACGCAGTTCAATGTCTTCGCTGAGCCAGGCCACCACTCAACGTTCACCATCAGCCCACCCGACTATGCNGCTGTTGTTGGTGTTGATTCCAACAGTTCAACCGATATCGATACCTGTCTACTGACCGGTTGTGTTGCAGAGTGGGCGGTTAACAATCTCGATAATAAACCGACTCGAATGGATCAAACCGTGAGTTTGACCATGGGTTATCGAAACACCTCAACAACCTCCGTCGTTGAACTCGACCCAAATGACGAGGCCGTATCGCTTCATTTGAAAGTCGATTTATTTGACGAACAAGCCGTACAAATCGACTTCGTTGCAGGCATCAAATATCTCGATACTGCGACCATGAATGATTGGGGTATCTCNTTGGTTGAAATTTCGAACTTAGCGACGATTCCTCAGATTACATCCGATGGAATCCGTTTGGCCTACGAAAACGGAATCGCACCACTTGATGACTTTACGGATCAATTCCCNGTTGCTTCAATCGGTGATGCTTTTTCGGACTCAATCCCTGGAGGGCCTGATATTCAGATGGGTCAATTGAGTTGGGTGAGCGACTCCGTCGCTGACGGACTCGATGGCCCTTCAGGTGGCTTGAACTACAGCCATTCTGTTGGGTGTTCCGAGACAGTCACACCACCGGCCACGCTTTCGTATTGCATTCAAGGACCAAGTGCGATGGGGTACGATCACCCAATCTATCTGCGTTCAACAAGCAATACATTTGAACTTGGATTGCTAAGTCTCATTCAGGACAACCTTCCTGATGACGATTTTACAGTTGATGGTGAGACTTTCTCCGTGAGCGATTATTTTGAAGTCATCACCAATGATGACCTCCGTCGTATGATGGATGCAGGTCTTTCCCTCGAAACTGTTCTGGATACATCATTCCTTGAGAGCATGATTCCATCCGACCTACCGCCATCAAAAATTACGCTTGAACTCATTTTACCAAATTGGATTGAAACCATCAGCGGTGAAGACCGCATCATCTTGGAACATTCTGCTTCAGGTGAAAACAGAAACGAGATTTCGATTGCAGGTCCGTCACCGTACACATACAACCACCCAATTGTTGATGAAAACGGTCAGACCATTTGTTTGCAGACTCAAAAGACGTGTGTTTCCACATCGCTCTCCATCGACTTCGACACCTTCGATGTCAATGAGTGGACGAAATCTGTTTCTGTTGAATTTGGTCTTGAAGCCAATGCCGTTGTCCACCGTATTGCCTTACCACAAGGTTACTACGATATCAACGAAGATACAACCGTTCGGATGGAAGTAATCCCGAGTGATNTGGTTCGGTTGATTGGTGACATCATGAGTCGAATCGAAAGCCCAATGAAGATCGAGCGCTGTCTTGAACGAAATACTGGTTTTGAGGAGTGTCCTGAATCACGTCGACTTGTTTTCGAACTTACCTCTGATGGACTGATGGAGTTCGGGACCGACGTGGGGGAAATCCTCACAAATGAAATTCATATTGCTTCGAAGGAACTTGAGGACANTGACGAAGTTGCTTTTTCAGCAGTNGATATCGGTGATTTTTCAATCGAAACAAGCCTCGCTGGACTTGGAACACCGGGGCCNNTTGTCTCCGATGAAGTTGGTTTGAGTGTAAGTCTCAAGATTCCAAAAGTGCGGTTCACTTTGGCAGTTTCAAGTCCTTGGGGCGATTTGATTAGTGGCGATCCTGATTTGATTACGCTCTCCCTTATTACCGAGGATGTTAGCAATGCATTCCGTACACCGCTTCTCCAACCAATGGTCATGATTGTGGATGAAATGTCATCCATGATGACAGCGAGNCTCGTTTCATCAGAAGGCATAACCTTCCCTCCGCTTGAGGAGGAGGCGCTCACCGTTCAAACGGGTTCTTGGGATACAACCATTCACGAAGAGACAGAACTCGACCTAACAGGCCCAGTGAGCTTTACACTCCCTAAGGGGATTGTCGTCAAGGAAGCAACATCNGCNCAAGGCAACATGGTAATCACCGAAGATGAGGATGGCCGACAAGTCATCACCTACACGATTCCGCCAGATGGCCTCGATGACGAAGTTACACTTCGACTGCAAGTTACATGGATCTATTTGCTTGGTCAGTTTTGGGCTTATCCTGCTGTGGTTGTTATTCTGCTCATCCTTTTGATTCGACGTCGCCGAAAGAAGAAGAAGAAAAAGCGAGCTGCAAGNGAAGCGAAGAATTCCTTGTACAAAGCGCAGAAGATGGGGCTGTCTGAATCAGATTTCGCTCAAATGGCTGGACTGGTTGATCGTCAAGTCGGAGGTTACGATGAAGGCATCGACCCGTTTGAAGCGATGCAGGGCGAACCTCCTCAACGCTAGCGATGCAAGGTTTCGTGAATACGCTCCGCAAGTGAGGGGCCGATTCCGGGGACGGTTTTCAAATCCTCAATGCTTGCATTGTTGATTCCTTGACGACCACCGAAATGGCGTAGGAGTGATTGAAGTTTTTTGGCTCCCAAACCGAGAACATTCTCTAGCGGATCACCTAAGCGGCTTTTCTTTCGACGCTTCCTATGGAAGGTGTTGACAAATCGATGGGCTTCGTCTCTGGCGTGAACAAAGACTCGTCCACGACGATCGAGAACGATGGGTTCTTCTCCTTCTCTGTGGAGTGTTTCCTCTCGTTTTGCGAGTGCTGCTAGGAGAAATCGATCCTGAACCCCGTGTTCGTCCAACATCTTACGTATTGTGTTCAGGTGTGTTTCTCCACCATCAAGAAGAAGCACGTCAGGCCATTCTTCTTGCCGTTTTAACCAACGTTCAACAACTTCCCGCATCATACGCAAATCATCCATTGCATCGCCTTTGACGATGTAAGTTCGATACTCCTTCTTTGCTGGTCTTCCGTTACGGAGGACCACGCTGGCACCAACGCGTTCATCGCCTTGCAGTTGCGCCATGTCGAAGCAGACAACATGGTTCATCTGTTCCACATTCAACAACAATGCAGCCTCGTCCGCAGCGCGCTGCTCAAGCGATCCACTCGATTTGTTCGCAAGACGGGTGACCTGAATCTCAGCATTTTGATCGGCGAGTGTACGCAATGTGACCATATCTCCTCGCATCGGCGTACGAACTTCGACGCTTGATCCTCGACGGTCATCCAACCATTGTTGCAATCCATCGAGAAGAGGTGTAGGGGTCAGCAGCAATCGAGGAGGCCGTCGGTGAACGTAGTGCTCGCTAATGAATCGACTTACGGTTTCCCCAATATCGCCTCTGTGAACAAATGGCCAGACCTCCTGTCCTTTGACAACGCCATCGTCTGCATGCAGGACAACCAATGCTGCCAAGTCACCTTGTTCTGCAAATCCAATGGCATCGCAATCACGGTACAATTTACTTGAGACAACGTGCTGACCAATGGTCGTGCGAATCGAGCGAATGAGATCACGATAGTATCCTGCACGTTCAAATCGCATCTCTTTTGAGCATGTATCCATCTTCTCACCAAGTTCTTCCAACAACTCCGTGGCTTCGCCATCAAGTATCTTCCTGACCGCCCGCACTTGTTCAGAATAGCCATCTCCGTTGATGCAGGGCCCAGTGCAGAGGCCGATGTGCATGGCCAAGCAACCTTGCGGAAGCAANTCCTTGCAATCNCGAATTCCAAAATGTCTTCTTAGGAGTTGCATAACCTGTTTTGCAGCACCAGCATTCGGAAAAGGCCCCCAACGGTGTGCTTTCTTTGGCGGATGACGCGTGTACATAATCCGTGGGAATTCCTCGTTTGTTAAGACGAGATATGGGTACGATTTGTCGTCTTTGAGCATCGAATTAAATCGGGGTTTATGCTCCCGAATCAACTGACGTTCGAGAATCAACGCTTCCTGAGGCGTTGTAGTTACGATGCATTCCACATCATCGGCCCGAGCAACCAATTCCGGAATCATGTGACGGTCTGGATTTGTTGCGAAATACGAGCGAATGCGTTCGTTAAGTCGCGTTGCTTTACCAACATACAACACACGACCCTCGGCTGTCTTGAACAGATAGACACCGGGTGATGCAGGCAAATCGATGGATGCTGCATCGACCGCCATGTCGAATCCTTGCGTCCATAGGTCAAAAAAACCTGCATCANTTCCCAAATCACGAAAAGGACAACATCAAATGCAATGCAGTCAAGGTTTGACACGAGTTCCGATGGTAACCCCAGCAATGTTGCGTATTTTGCGCTGGTTGGATGAGCATCCTGCAACGCTTGAATCCGCTTGGGACGTTCCACGCAGCATTTCTTTGGAAGGAATTGCAGACGGTGTTGGCGTCGTCCGCTCTGCCTTGTTTCAACCAATGAGTGCGCTCGAAGAGAACGACCTCATCCANACGCGACAGGCCCATGTTCTTGGTTCGGGACGAAGGAAAAGGAAAGTTTGCCACATCACCAAGAACGGTAGAAAGGTGCTCGCAGAATATGCGGAAGATGCACCCGAACCGCGCTCAAAGTCCTCTCAAAATATGAATGGACAGGTTCCTGAATACACGCATATGCATGGTCGTCGAAGTGAGGCAGAGTCGATTCGTCTTGCNTTTNAACAAAACCGACCAATCCACCTTCGAGGCATGCCAGGAATTGGCAAATCGACACTCGCACGNTCGGTTGNTCAGGATTTGGCGAATGAAGGNGTTACGATTAATTGGGTTCAACTCGATGCGTATTGTGATGTCAAAGAAGCGATGCACCGCATGGGAATCGAAGTACCGCAAATTCTGGACGTTGAAGGGTATGCCTCTCTTCTCGAACAACGAGATCTTCTGTTGGTGTTTGATGACGTACACTCGATATCTTCACGGCATCAAGCCTCATTTTCAAATCTCTTTCAATCACTCGAGCAGCGCAAGGTTCCATTTATGTTGCTCGGGCGAGATCGTGACACATTTTCAATCGAAGCAGAGTATGTTGAGCTCGGACCTCTCGAGCAAGAATATGCTGTCGAATTACTGGACTCAGAACTTGGCGANGAACGAATTTCAATCGTCGATACTTTGGGGGGCCATCCTCTTGCAATTCTGCTCTATGATGCCTCAACGCCCCTCCCTGAGACCAACCAGGATGTGCGGACATATGTTGAGCAGGTTGTACTCGGTGAAGCATCCTCCGAGGTCCACGATGCGATGTCTCCATTCCTTGTTTTGCCTTTTCCTGTTCCTGCGACTCGAATGCCAATCCCAGACAATGTCCCCTTACTCGACGAGCACACCTTGTTGCGGTGGGGTGCCAAAGATTCAACAATGGAAATGCAACATCTCATTCGAAACGTTTGCAAGTCTTCTTTGGATGATTCCGAAGTTGATGCACTCCACGTTTCAGCAATTGAGCATTGGGGAAAAGAAGATGACGCCCTTGCCTCAATTCTCGAATTGCATCATCGAATCCAACGAGGTGAAACCGATGTTTCAGGCCATCTTTCACTCCGTGCGAATCAGTTGATGAGCACATATTCTGGAGCATTTGCAACGCTTTTGGACGAAGCATTGGTCATCGAAAACAAGAACCTGGAGTTGGTTGAACTCGCAGCACAACATGCCTTAAATCGTGCAGAGGTAGAAATCGCAAAACAGTACATTGAGGGTTTCGATGCGTCAAAACTAGTGAACATTCGATTGCAGATCGCTCAATTTGAGGGAAGAAAAGATGCGATTGAGGCACTTTTACCCGTGCTGGAGNGGGTTGAAAACAAAGACCAAAAATTACGGATGCAACTTTCCATTCTTTCACGAAGCATCGATGACCTCTCACCAAATTCCAATCAAGAAGACTTCAATCGCATCAATCGTCTTATGGATCAGGTTCATTTGCCTGANAACGAACATGAGCGGCAATTGATTCTTACCACTGTCGTGGTGATGCGACATGCANTTGCTCTCGAGCAGGGAGATTATGGCGCTGCAAATTTTCTCCTCGAACANCTAAAGGGCATTGCAACGAACAGCGATCCNTTAATTCAGTATCTGGCTACGAAAACTGAATTGAAAGCATCCGATTCTCAATCAACTCACTCAGCATTGGTTTTGAGAAATGCAGAATTNGTTGCGAATCAAATCCAGCAACCGTTGTACAAGACATCTCTCTTGTTGCTTCTATGTGAACAACTAACAGAAACTCAACTGCATCGCGCCCAANTGATACACGAGCAAATCGANATTCATTCGATTGAAGCAATGGGGACTNCGTCTGCACGTCGCCTGGTTGCAAAATGGTGGGAGCAAAAAGCAATGCTCGATGAAAAAAGCAGGGTTTTGGCTCTACGTGAAGCAATTTTGCGATACCGTTCGGTAGGATGTCCGAATCGAGCACGTTCATTATCAAAACGGCTACATCATATCTGATTCAAAGCTCAGCGCCAATCATCGTTTTCGTTTCTTGAATACCGTTGAGAGGTCGTATCTCTTCAACGATGCATCGAGTAAGCGTGAATTCGTCATCCGCTTGCACACGAGCAAGGATATCGAATTCGCCGAACAGCATCCAACGATCCGTTACGTGTTCGATACCGTCAAGAGCACTTCGCACGTTTTCCTCCTCACCGGGCATTGTCGTAATCAATACAAATCCTATCGCCATACTTTCACCTCAATATTCTACCGCAATGAGTGTCTGCGTGTCGCGAATTCCTTTGATTGTTCGAAATTCATTCATGAGAAGCGATGTTAGATTCTTGGCCGAATCGCTGCTGACGTGTGCAAGAAGATCATACTCTCCGTAAAGTGCGTGAACCTCTTTGACAGAGTCGTGNGAGGTTAAAGCAAGATAGACATCTCGTTCATGAGATGGTTCGGTCTTGACGAGGACGAATGCTTCTGGCACGAATTCTCCTCAAGCCGAGGGGTTTTATCGCTTCGGGTACCATTTGATGGCCAAACAGGCAACGGGTGGCTTCAAATGCTATTGCTTAGTAAACCAATTTATGGAGAGAAAAAGAGCGCTTATTGCGTTTAATCTGTTAACTCTCTTGCTCATGATGTCCGTCGCTCCAGTGGTCCAACCGTTTCAGGATGAGACCTTTGGCTCAGAGGTTTCAGCCCGAGCTACCACCACCTGGTCTGGAACAGTTCAGCTAACCAGTGATTATTTCGTTAACGTTCAGAATGAACTCCTCATCACTTCCTGTACAAGCATTGTGATGTCACCTGGCATCCGGATATATGTCGATGGGCGCTTAACCGTTCAAGGGACTCCNACATGCCCAATCGTACTTTCAAGTTCTTCAACGACCTCGGATCANGAGGGCATACAATTCAACTCTTCATCGAATGGGCGAGGAAGCACCATNAATCACATGCACATTGAGGACGCTGTATTTGGTATGACGTTGTACGGTTCAGACCCAATTTTGAACAATGTCACAATATTCAATCCAGACCGCGTTGGAATCGATATGTTTGGAAGTTCCAACCCAGTCATCCGAGACTTACACATCGAGCAAGCCGGTCGTTCCATTCCTTTCCAAAACGACTGGCGATATGGAATAGGNTTGTCGGTCGGGGATGGTTCAACACCCATCGTCGAAGGTGCATATTTCACAGATCATTTACTCCGTGGTCTGAATCTTTGGGGCGCATCTGGCGGCATCTATCGTGACATTGTCATGGACAACATTTCAGGCTCTGTGCTTGGTGAAGTCGCNGGTGTTTGGGTCGAGGATAGTGTACCGCTGTTTGAGGGCCTCAGCATCGATAAAAGTGATACAGGCATCATCGTTCGACACATCGATGATTCAGGATATACCCGAGGAGTATTCCGAGATGTTGATGTTTCCAACAGCATGTACCGCGGCGTTTACCTNGACAAGAACAATCACACGAATTATACAAANTANGAGACNGCAGATTTCACCAACCTNACTGTGCGNGGNACAGGGTCCTCNGGCGCTACGTCTCCAGGCATAGCAAATGCCGCTATCGAGATCAATGCAACGGGCGCATGGCTCGAGAATGTCCTTGTCGAAGAAGCCTCTTCGGTCGGTGTTCGCTTGTTCTTTGTCGATTCGACAACGACGCTTCGTAACACGACAATCCGGAATGCAGGTGAAGCAGGACAAGGCGCTCATTCTGCGGGCCTGAGCGTCCAATCATCGTATTTTGCAGCCCAACTTGAGGAGTTGGAAATCAGCGGCTCTCCCGGGCCGGGCATTCACTCATCAAGTGGAGGGTCGCTTCAGGGCAGTGACTGGAATCTTCACAACAACTCAGAGCAGGGGCTGTTCATCGACTCTGCAACTGTCGTCGTCGATGGTCTATCCACCGCTGACAATGGTTTCTCTGGCGTTCATGTCTTCGATGCTCGTTACATTACGCTGTCAAATCTCACCTCGGTGAACGATGGCTCACTCGGCTCAAATTCAATGCAACAGTCAGGCCTATCGTTCCAAAAGTCGAACGATCTGGAGACCACATCAGGCGATGTCGTTTGCATGCATTGCGAGGTAGAGTCGCCTCAAGGCTATGGCGTATACGTAGTCGATTCCGTTGATTTATGGTTCGACAACCTCTCGATATCAGGGGTTGATTCCACACTTTCGGCTATGTACGTCGACAACGGAGGTCTATCGCTTGGTACCCAAGGCGGTCGATTCAACCTCTTAAATTCAGAGATTGCCCACGAATCGACAACGCATCATGCATTGTACATCGAACAGGCTGCTGGGCGTATTGACGGATTAACATTGACTGGAAATCACAGTGGAATCTACTGGGATGCCGANCACAACGGCAACTTCCCTTCCACTTTGAGCAACACTGAATTTCGTGGAACTGATTGCCTTAAACTCATCAATCACCCTGATTTAGGTGGTTATGGGAATACGATTGGAAACAATTGCAGTGGACGTATTTGGGTTGAAAACTCCGACGTTAATCTCTCGAATTTAGATGATGCGACTGGAGCACATATACTGGATTTAGACGCCTCCTCAGTCATGCATTTGCATCAACCGAGCAACATCGATTTATCCATCGCAAACATTCCCTCCGGGGCAATCATCGATGTTGCTTGGGATGTTACAGTATGGGTTGTGAACAATCAGTCGAATGGGGTTCCGAATGCATATGCAAACGTGAGCTTCACTCAGTTTGAGCCGTCGGTATCTGAATTTACCAACGATATAGGTCAAGTGCTTCTATCAGATTTTATTGGCCAGCGTTGGACAGATACCGGAGCATCTGCGATTAATGATGCAACCGTTGATTGCGGGTATGACAGCAAAAGCAATTCGACGACGGTCAGTTTGGATGATGACAAAATCATGTATTGCCGACTTGAATTGGACAACCAACCTCCGTTCCTTAATTGGACATCGCCTTTGGATGGAGATGTGTTCCCTTCACAAGGAGAGGTACTTTTCGACGCGCAAGAGTCTTGGGATTTAGACGATGATCAACTTACGCTTACCTTTACTTCATCGCTTGATGGTGTGATTTCTTCAGCAATAGGCACGGTTCCTTTTTCCGCAAACGACGGAGTTTCAGGTTTTGCTCTTAGCGACGGAATCCATGATTTAACGCTGGAGGTTTGTGATAATGCAGGCCATTGCGTATCCGAAACACGAACCATCGAATTGACAAATCTCCCTCCAGAACTCAACGTATCCTTTGAACCAGCGCTCACACAGTGGAGCGAACTTATCATGCCCCAGACCGGTACGGTGACGATCGATACCTCAGGGACACTTGACCCCGAGGGCGACGAATTTGCGTGCAGAATTACCTTCGGGAGTTACAGCCGGCAAGCGCCTGCGTGGGACAATCAATGGATTTGTCCCGAACAACTAACCTACACGTTCGATCATTTTTCCGATGACCCTCCATCGTCGTTCTTCTTGAACGTCGTTGCATGGGATCAGGTTGGAAACAATGCCACGTATACAGTCGAAGTGAAGTTGTACAATGAAATGCCAACCGCTGGATTCACGCTTGAACGCAACGGAACTGCAAGTGAGGATTCGATTTTCTTTAATGGAAGCAGTTCAACAGACCCAGAAAACAATCCGGTTTCGTTTGAATGGTGGTCCAATGTGGATGGAACGCTGATGGTTGGACAAGGCATCGAAAACATTTCTTGGAATGGTCACCTTTCCCGTGGTGTTCACCAAATCGAGTTGCGGATAACAGATGACCGAATGGATCACGGTGATGAAATGGCTGTTGTTTCTGAATTGATCACAGTTGACAATTCTGCACCACGAGCTGTTATCGAAGAATTGGCCTTGTTCGATGACCTCGACTCGTCCGTTCTTATTCCGTTCAGTGCCAATGGAAGCGGTGACTTTGATTCAGCGTGTTTCACATTTCCAGCCGATGGAACGTGGCACTGTGCAGAAAACGAACCTGCAGCAGGTTCCGAGTTCTTGCAAATCGATTGGTCGAGCAGCCTTGACGGACGACTTACGCCAGAAGACGAAGATTTCCTTACGTTTGAGACTCGGCTCTCTTCAGGCGTTCACGACATCACACTCACNTTGAACGATGGCATCAATCCGAATGTAACGGCAACAAGAACGCTTACAGTTGCCGAATCCGCACCAATTCTCGTCCTCGATTCGCCAGTAAACGGTAGTCAATTTGCATCGAGCGACTCGATTGTCATCGATGCTCGAAGCAGCGTAGATTACGATGNGGATGAATTTACACTGACCTTGCGAAGTTACGATGATGCATCATCAACCTACATCCCTGTCCTAGCCGATGTTTCAACAAGCACTGTTCATGAAATTCAACTGGATGCTGGCCTTCGAGACCTACAAATTGAACTGGTGGATGCAACTGGAAAATCTCGAATCGAATCGTTTGAATTGCTCATTGTGCCAAGCGATCCTAAAGCTGTGATTGTTTCACCTACAAATCTCGAATCCATCGACCCTGGAGCAACCATCGTCTTTGAAGGCGCTTCTTCTGATGCAGATGATGACCTTGTAACAAGAGAATGGCGCCTTCACGNNCNAGGNCTNCAAACAAGCGTATTGAGCACACAATCGACCTTCACNCAAGTCTTCGCNCCTGGTTCGCATCACGTNTCGTTGTACGTACANGATGCCCGTGGTGCTTNCTCAGAACAACACATCAACNTCACAGTNCGCTCNAGCCTNCCTGAATTGGTTCAAACCAGTTTGGAACTGTCNCAAACCGAGTTTNTTTCTGATGAGCGAGTCACGCTTGATGTGTCTGTGCAGTTGATCGATGCTGATGGTACGACCGACGATGTTCGCGTCGATATTGTCCACAACATTCAGACATGGACGTTCAATCTCAGCGATGATGATGGCGATGGCATTTGGACAGGATCGCTCGAATTCCAACCCTCGGGTGTTGGACAACCCAGTTTCAAGGTCATAGCGACCGATGGTGAAGGCGATTCAGCGAGCGTCGATATTCTCTACACACCACTCAGGGTTGTTGAAGAAGATGGTGGAGGCTTCATGTCGACAGGCGTTCTCGTTGGAGCGGTTGCTCTTGCTGTCATTGTTGCTCTGCTTCTTGCACTACAACGCCGAAGGGCAACTGCTGAAGAAATGAAACTTATCGACTCCTGGGGGGTCTTTGGTGATGGATTGGTCGACGAGGAGGATGCTGACGAGAAGTCCTCCGAGGACGAAAAATTGGATTGGGACAACGTGTGATACAGGCAATAATCTCAGTGCAAAAGTGTAATAAGTTAACCACGATGGTTATCAATCATGAGAAAAGCACTTGCTGCCCTACTTGTTGGACTTATGATTGCAACGACACTGCCTGCGAATGTCGCTGCCGATGAACCTGAACCCATTGCCTGGGGCGTTGAATACGATTATTCGAACATTAACGGTGATATAGCCTCAATGATTGGAATTGACTTGCAAGAAGTCTTCCAAGAGGTTATGGCAGCCGGTGACGATTCAGGCATTGATATGCTTATTGGAAGCGTAACGAGCGGTTCCACAACCATTGTCTTTGAACAGTACGATGGTCCAATGTCCACGCTCGATGTTGACGGAACTCCGATGGATTTCTCCACAAAAATGACAGAACTAACTGTACGCCACGGCGTTCTGGATGATTTCGCTGTCCACTCTGAATGGAGTGACTCCTATGGAGGAATTGACCTCACGATTGGTTATGATGCAGAGCAATTGTTCAACGCCGATGTACTCTACACCGAATACTTCGATGCCGACATGGGTCTCCATGGAATGGACATGACCATGGATGTCGAAGCAATGATTCAGTACAGCGTAGGCATTAGCGGAGAACTTTCCGGTGATGGAGAAACCCTTCCGTTCGATGTTGATTTGACTTTGAGTACCTCATTTGATATCAACAATGGGTTGCTTGAGGTCCGCATGGACGAAGCATCGCCTCTGTACAATGAAATGGCAAATTTACAACCAGGAGAAAGCCTGCTTTGGTCTTGTGATACTGATGACCACGGTGATGACGATGACCACGGAGACCATGATAATCATGATGACCACGGAGACCACGATGATCATGATGACTATGATGACCATGATGGAGAGATTGAAGTTACGGACCGATGTTCAGAGAGAAACATTCACTACGAGACAGAAACATCTGTTTTGTTTGAGCTTGAGGGTATCCCGACAGAAGAAGTTGGCCTCCCCGCTGGTGACTTCGATTTCTCGATTTCAGATACTGTGACGGACATGTACGATGGTGATGTTGAGATCTTCTTCATGGGCGGTGGAATGGAGTTGCTCGATGAGCCAACGCAAATGATTACCATTGATGATGGAAGCACCATCGAAGTACACCAAGCCTATGCTTCACCTACTCCAATCGCCTTTCCTGCAATGTGGGCCATGATGTGGGCGAACTCAGTGGTTGGTAGCGGAGACTACCCTGGAATCGTTGATGCTCTCCTCAGTGACGAGAACTTCGAAGAACTCTTTGGAGACTTGGCTAGTGGAGGCGAAGAAGACGAGGGTGATGAGGAATACTTCGTCTGTGCAAACCTCAACGAGATCCCATACGAATATGTCGTAGATGGAATCGATGACTGCGGCGACAACTCGGATGAAGAGTTCATTTGTGATGATGGCCAGAGCGTTCACCCATACAATGTCAACGACGGAATGGAACATTGCGCAAACGGTGAAGATGAGACCAGTGGGCAAGCAGAGCAACTGGATGTTTACATCTACATGGGCGATTCCAGTGAGTCAGAGATGAACTTCAACTACGATGTGTATGGCATGGAATACGATGAGAACTACGAGATTTCCTGGACAGTTACCGATGATGAGGGAACAACCTCTGACGCAGGTTCAACTGCCGTTACAGATGGTTCTGGGGGCGCTTCCGCAAGTGCTACCGCTCAGATCAATGGATTTGGCGAGTACTGTGTTGATCTTGAAGTCACACGAATCAGCGATAGTGAAGTTGTCGGTTCAGAGCAAGAATGCCAATCTGTTTCACAAGATTTTGAACCAAGCGATCGTCTTGTGACCATTTTTGAAGCTCTTGCCGAGTCAACCCTTGACAACACCATGGAATCCTTTGGACAAAACATGGAGAACCGTTTGTCGAACTTTGAGGATGATTATGATGTTGCATACGAAGACGGTATGATTTACGCACTGTACGATGATGCAACCAATCGCTTCGTTGGTTTCCAGCTGGTCGCATCGCCGGGTGGCACACAATGGTACACACTCATTGGACCTGAGAGCAATGCATACGGAACCCCTGAACGCGGCGTCTCTGTGACCTACTTTACAGGAATTGCTGCTGCAGAAGAAGCAGAAGAAATTGAAGATCAAACCGATTTGACCGATCTTGTCGATGTCACACAACACAACACCGAAGAGGTTGAGGCAGTCAATGAGGGCGTAGACCCTGCAACACTCCCAGAAGAGCCGAACACCACCGAAGAAGACGACGAAGCTGTTGAGGAAGTAACAGAAGATGAAATCTCAAGCCTTCTACCGTTCCTCTCACCAGTAACGACGCTTGCGATGATTGCGCTTGCAGGAATGTTTGTATCAATCCGTTTGAAGGACGAAGAATGAGCGAAGGCGAAGGGTCTGAACCCATTGCTCGCTGGCGAGTCATCGCTTGTTTTGTCCTTGTCGCACAAGTTGTGCTTTTGCTGGCACTAAAGTCAGCACTCGAAGAAGAAAGTTGGTTCGTTGGAACACTTTCTGCTACAGTCGAAGAAGGCCCTCTTATGCTCGAAGGAGTAGCAGCCAACATCACCATCGATATGCAAAATGATCAGGACGATGTGAGCATCGAATTCTTTGGCCCACTTCGATTAACGCACTGGCAGGATGAGCGTGACAGTAGGGCTGAGCTCTCCCAACAAGAAGTCCAAGAGTACGATGAAAATCTGAATGAAACATTTCCGGGACCTTCTCCAAGCACAGTCAAATCAACGACATTCACACTCATTCACCTTGGAATTGGCTTTTCCATTGTCTTGTTTTTCTTTGTTGGTCTTGATCTAAAGAAACAATCGAGCAATAGATTGTTGACGGTATTGCGCCGATTTACTTCGTTTGCTTCAATTCTGAGCACCTTACTGATTGTGCTGCTTGTTTTGCTTGTACTCCCAGTATCTTGGTTTGGAGCGGTTGCAGGCAATCCACAGGATTTTTCAAATTCTGATGAGAACGCCGCCTTCCTTGCACACGCTGATTTTTCGGGTGATACAAGCATAGGCTTGGATGGATTTGAACTCGAATTTGAGGCAAGTGGCTACGACATTGGAATGGTCCGCCCAGCAAACCGTAGTGCAGTTGAATCTCAGCCCCCATCACCGGGAAGCCCAGATGCTGAGTCGTTCATCTCAATCAGCGGTGAAATGCGAACAGAAACGCCTGCTTACCTTTCGGAATTCGTGTACTTTTGGATTGTAGTGTGGGTACTCATCCCATTTGCTTTGTTGATTCAGCAACGGGTCGCAATCGATCCAAGGCTTGCCTCAATGAAAGTCTACGAATGATCACTGCTCAGGCAACGTCCCGTTCAAACTGTCTGGATTGTCATCGAGTGGTCCCCACTCAGTCTTGGTTCGTGCCAATCCAAACCTTTTCGCGTAAAGGAATCGGAGATTCTTCCATCCGTCGCCCCATGTATGTATTTCAGCCTCACCAACACGCTCTCGGTAAGGAACGGAAATCTCGATGGCCTTTTTTCGACCAAGGTGTTTCCGAGCAAGGATTTTGATTTCTTCTGAAAGCGGCATTCCATCGTTTGTGGGCCGCATCTTCGGGTTGTCAAAGATAGATTTTCTGAACACCCACATCCCAGATTGAGAGTCTTTGATGCCGTAGCCGAACAGCAGTCGAGCATTGAAGGAAAGAGCCCAGTTTCCAAATCCATGGAGTCCTGACATCGACCCATCCTCAGCCAGACTTAACCGATCGCAGGTAATGAAATCGAGGTCCTCATCGAGAAGACGCTTCACCAATTCAGGAATGAGTTCTGCAGGGTACGTGCAGTCCGCATCCATGGTGACAATGATGTCGTTGGAAGCGACAACGAATCCAGTTCGATAAGCACGACCGTATCCCTTTCGAGGTTCGAGGTGAACTCGCACGTCTTTCTCCAATGCAATTTCTCGAGTACGATCGGTTGATGACCCATCAACGATCATGATTTCAAGTGACTCGCACCAATCTCGTGGGATGGCGTCGACTGTTGCCCCTAATGCTTCTTCTTCGTTTCGCGTGGGGAGAAGGACTGTTACAGAGACTGGTAAGACTTCGTCCATGATGGGCGGAAAGGCCATGAGGGTTTGAATGCATTGCCTCAGCGGTCAAACGATTATGACCAGCGGGCGCGGAACCGACGCAGCGATAATTTCGCAGCCAAGCGAATCTTCCTCCACTTGGATAGACTTGGTCGCTTGCTAAGTACATCGCCAGAGCAACGAACAATTTCATGGAAGATTGCATCGTATGCTTCGCACATGAGTTTGGGTTGCAGCTGGGATTTTGAATCAAGATATTCAAACAAATGCTGTGCGGATTCTTGGTGTCTGCGAACGATTTCAATGTATTCTTGGACAAAGGATTTCCATCGATTATTCGTACCAAACTCAGGGTTTCCAAGTTCAGTAATTTCGATGTTGTATTCGCTTAGGGTATTGATTGGAAGGTAAATCCGGCCACTGCGATAGTCTTCAGAGACATCTCGCAGGATGTTGATCATTTGCAATTGTATTCCCATGTCGATAGCATGGATGCGTGCTCCAGCATCTTCACAACCGTAAATCTCGACAAGAACAAGGCCGACTGCAGAGGCTACCTTGTAGCAGTAAGCTCGGACTTCATCCCACGTCTTATGACGAACTTCGAACAAATCATCTTCCATCCCTTCGATAATTGTTTCAAAATCAGTAAGTCGAACGGGGAATTGCTTGAACACCTCATTGATTGCGATGAAAATAGCTTCTCCGTTTGTTGCCGTCTCATCGCCTTCAAACAAACGGGTTAGACGCTCCTTGGCGTCAACCAAGGCCATCAGACGATATCTGTGCTCTTCCTTGGAGTTGTTCATCGATGTTTGATGGATGCTTTGGAGGAGTTTATCCCTTGCGTTAACGAGATTGTTTAGGTATTCTGTTTCTTGTACAACAGGGTGTGTGTCTCCGTCTGCGATATCGTCGAGATAACGGCAAAGTGCGTAGACTGCGTGGACAGCCCGCCGCTTTTGGACCGGAAGTGCAGAAAAGGTGGCGAAGAACGTCGATGAGGCCTGACGACAGATCTCCTCACACTCAAGAAATGCCTCTTCAATGGACTCGTTTCTGTTCATATCTATCCCCCGAATTTTTTTAGTTATGAATGCGTGTTGTTTTCCTTGTTTTGTTGCATAGAAATGAAGTGAATAGCAAGTCCAACCGGCATCAGCATGACCCCGAATAGTATGCCTACTTGCGCAAGTGTTTTGTTCATTTCTGTCTCAACACTTCGCTTCCAAATCCATCGAGTTACAATAATATCACCTATGATAAAATGAGTCCAAGCAAGAACTGCTCCATCGTCGGTACCGAGTACATCGGCCAGACCAGATACAAAACCGCTAAGTGTGACGTCACCAAACATGTCGCTCAGTGCTGTGAGGTTCATGGCCAATACGATAAGATAGGCAATCAAGGGTCCGAGAACGAACCATGGGCCCTCCATCCATTTCTTTGTTCTTTCAGCGTAAGGTTGGAGAAGCATTAGCATCCAAAAGGGGCCAACCCACATTGTCGCTGTAAAAAAGGCAACCAGAAGCATTGTTTCGACCATCAAATCACCTGTTTATACGCATTTTCAATTTCTTGAATGGAGTATTCATCCGGATAATACGTGGTGCTTTCCCAACGTATAACACCATTCTGATCGATGAGGAACAATTCAGGTGTACCAGGCAAGCCGTAGTACTCAAAGATGGATTGACTGAGGTTTGCTTGGTCTTCGATTCGTTGAATGGAATCGTCTTCAGTTGGCAATACGATGGGCCAAGGAGTGTAGTGGTTGCTGTCTGGAGAACCGAATTCTTCAGCAACATCTTCTTTGGTTTCGAAGCGAAGGTATCGTTCGACCGAAACGATTTGGAGAGGTGGGTCCTGTTCCATCCAATCTGTGTGATGTTCACGAAGATCGTCTGTCCAGTCTTTGCATCCTGTGCATCCTACACCAATGAAGAGAACCAGCACAGGTCCTTGGCTAAGATTCTCCTTCATCGAATACATTGGCCCAGCATCTTCGTTGCGATCAAGTGTTTCGACGGTAAAGACGCGCCCATCCTCAATCTCTGCCTCGAGACATCCAGACAAAAGTAGGATGAGCGTGAGCGCAACGAATCGCACGTTGTTCCCTCAAGCGTTGGTCGGCGTACCGGTTTCTTTTGCCGTGGACATGCTCCGCTGAGCTTTGCGACCATTTGGAGAGCGTCGAACGTTTTCGAACCAAGTCTCAACACCGTTCCAGTCAGGCTTGATGCCCAAGTCGTCTAGGACAAGTTTGCTGCTGATACGAGCGCTCTCGAAGATGACAGGTAGGCCCGAACCGGGGTGGGTCCCTCCACCAACGAGGTACATGTTCTTGACATCCTCAAATTTGTTGCGTGGGCGACGCCACAACATTTGGTCAAGTCCGTGTGCGAGGTTGAACACTGCACCACGGTAACAGTGGTCGCCCCAATCATCAGGCGTCATCGACATCTCAGTGACAATGTGGTCGCGGATGTTTTCGTACCCAAGTTTGGATTCAATCTGGTCGAGAATGCGTTCTCTAAACTTGCTCGATTCTTTTGACCAGTCGATGTTTTCGGTTTGATGTGAAACAGGGACGAGTACGTAAACGGTTGAACAACCCTCGGGTGCGAGCCCAGGATCGGTTACGCAGGCATTCTGAACGTACACGGATGGGTCATCCCAAGAAAGACGGTGGTGTTTCTCGATGTCTTCTAGGTTTCCGACGTAGTCTTCGGAAGCGTAAATTTGGTGGTGTGGTACGTCATAGGTTCGGTCAACGCCCAGATAGAGCATGTACGTCGAGCAAGAGTATTTTTTCGACTCGAGTTTCTTGTCTGTCCATCGCTTACGAGACTTGTTCGGAACAATGCTGGTCATCGCATTTGCAAAGTCAGCGTTAACGATTACTCGGTCGGCCATGAGGACTTCCTTTTCAGTTCGAACGCCGACAGCGGTCTTCCCATCCATAATGACTTCCTCAACGGCTTCACCAAGGCGGAATTGAACTCCCATTTCCTCAGCAATTTCTGCCATTCGAACCGGGACGGAACCAAGTCCACCCGTTGGATGGAAAATTCCGTACTCGTACTCGAGGAAGGCAAGGATTGTGAACAGGCTTGGGCAATTGAATGGGGACATGCCGAGATACTTGGTTTGGAAAGACATTGCAAGCATCAATCGATCGTCATCAAACAAGCGCATCAAATCCTTGGCTACGGAACGTGTTGGTCGCAGAACCGTTGCAGCACGCATGACTCGCTTGGAGAAGATGTCGCTTGGTCCGTTCCAAGGCTCTTGAAGGCAGGCCTTTGCTCGGTGGAGCTTCTTACGGTTGTCCTCAACATATTCGACGAAAGCATTTGCATCCTTTTCACCGGAGAGCACAGCAATTCGGTCACGCATGACATCGAGGTCGCTTGTGCAATCCAATTCTCCACCTTGTCCGAAAATGAGGCGGTAATTCAAATCGAGTTGATTCAATTTCAATTCCTTGTGAGCGTCTTTTCCGATGGCTTGGAAAATTTCTTCGATGACTTCGGTGTAATGGAAAAATGTTGGTCCTAGGTCGAACTTGAATCCATCTCGCTCAATGATTTTGGTACGGCCACCAACTTTGGATGAACGTTCGACGACGGTAACGTTGACACCTGCTTTAGCGAGGAGGAGGGAGGCAGCGAGTCCTCCGGGTCCCGCTCCGACAATGACGATGTGTTGATTACTTGGTGTAGGCATAGTCTTCATACCCCGTTCTGCTACATATAAAGCGCGGTTTTACACCAATTAATCGGTTGGATTTGGATTGCTTTCCCAAAACGCTGCCTTCGATGATGCTGAGTTGTTTGAGTCGTTGTTGTACGGTAACTCAACGATTGAGGCAAACTCGTCGAGATACGGCCCCATGGACGATATGAGATCAACGTCTGGGTGCCCACGAAGGACCATGCCGTCCATGTACATCAACGATCGAATAATTGGGAATGCTTCTTCTCCGAAGCGACATCCTGCAAGCACTGCAATTCGAACTGTTTTCATCATCTGTTGGGTGAGGCTAACTTCACTAACGGATTTCCCAACAAAACCGTCGTATGTTTCGTGCATTTCTTGCATGTATCGGGCCTTTGCTTCACCGGTTGGGGGTGTGTCTGCCATCGTTAGCATGGCTTCAAAGGCTTCTTCCAATTCACCCTTTGCGAGGTAGTAGAAGAACCCAAAGAGAGCTGAGCGAACGCTTTCCGGGGCGTGAGATATCGCTCCTGTGTCAATGAACGTAAACATCCCATTTTCGTCAACCATTGCATTCCCTGGATGTAGATCACCATGAAAGGTTCCAATTCCAAACATGTAAGCGCCGTGAATACGGAAGAGTTGCAACAAATCCTCCCAGGATAAATCCTTGTCCGACAAACGAGACTCAAGAGTTGGTGCTTTGATGTGTTCCATCACGAGTATATGGCGGTTGGATAATTCCGGCCACACTTTTGGAAACTTCAACAATGGCATCGGGAATTGATGTTCGACTTCTTTCGCTTTTTTGCGAAGCAAATCCGCTCCTTGTATCTCGTTGCGAAGATCAAGCTCGCGAAGCGTGTAGTCTTCTACGTGCTGCAACAACCCAACCGGGTTGCCAACCTTGCGCAATCGAGGATTGAGGAACAACCCAATTCGCAACCATCGTCGCATTCGGGCGACGTCTTTGCGGAAAGATTTCTCAAAGTCGGCCTTAATGATTTTCACAACAACTTCGCTTCCGTCCTTCAGAGTGCCTCGATGAACTTGGCCAATGCTTGCTGCTGCAAATGGCTCCTCTTCAAACGATTCAAAAGCGTCGAGGAACCCAGAAGGAGCTCGATCGTGAATCAGTTTCATCGAGTCTTCTTTTGGAATTGAATTCGCTCGTTGGTAGAGGGACTGAAGTTGGTGACACTTTTCTTCGGAAAGCAAATCAGGTCGAAGCGCAAAAATCTGGGTGAGTTTAACCGCTAGGAGACCCATGTCCTGAATCTTATCGATGTCTGCAGGACCTTTCTTCGTTATCATACGAATGAAACGAGCAAACGTCAAGAGTCGCATAGTTAGAAAAAATCCCTTTCATTTATCAATCGGCGTTTTTCTTCAAGATTGCTTTAATCGGATTTGCAAAGAGAGCAGGCGTTGTTGAAACCCACTCCTGATAACCGTCACGTTGCTGCAAGTCTACCTCTGACATTTTGACACCACTGACGTACCGAAGCAGCAGCGTAAGGATGAGCGGTCCAATGAGGACAGGCAATGCATCAACACCGCCGACAATCACTGCAAAGGCGCCAATGGACCACCAAAGAATCGCTTCTCCTAGGTGATTTGGATGACGAGAAACAGAAAACATACCGTCTGTTTTGAGATGTCCAGGCCCATGCTGCGCCCGGTACTTTTTCAACTCCATATCGGCTTTGTGCTCAAGCAACAAACCGAGCAGGAAACCAGCGAGACAGAGGCAGGAAAGTAGAATTGACATGGTTGTCCACTCGATCGTTTGTGGCTCCTCAGGAATGAGGGCGAAGATTGGAAGTGCAACGACGACCAGAAGAATTCCTTGCAGCACGAAGACCTGCAGGAAACTTACCCACCACCAGTTCTTTCCAGCAGCCTCTGCCATCCGGACATATCGTGGATCCTCGCCTCGATTCTTGGTCCGCTGATGCAGAACGATTCCAAGGCGCAGTCCCCAAACAGATACACAAACGAGGCAGGCTACAGCAGCAAGATTGGTTGATTCCGTCAACAAAAACCGTGTCCATGCAATGAAAACGAATCCCATTCCCCACAAGACATCCATGATGGTGACGTTGCCTGAGGAGACTGTTTTGAGCCAAGCAAGTGTGACGTAAGCAAAGACAACGAGGAACGTTGTAGCGTTGAGAGAGAGGTCCATCATGCTGATGGTTCCGCTGGTTGTTCTTCATTGTTCATGATGATATGGTATCTCCAGAGGTCATCTGGATTCCCGGTTCCATCGAATCGTCGAACGTTGACGTTTCCATCTTTCGGGAAACGTGTCATCAATGCGCCCTCAATGATTCCATCATCCAACTCCCACATCGGTAGAACATCAGGATCATCGCTTGGAGGATGGTCCAATCCAACTTGCACGTGGAAGACAGGATCAATACCGTACTCGAGGCGACCGAGTCCAGCAAATTCCCACCAATCCATCATCTCGTCGAGGAACTCAACGTGGTTCTCAATCGAACGGAGAGAGAAGGCGAGTTCGTGTCCGACACGGTTTCCGACCTGTCGCAGCATGCGTGTGAGGTCGATGCCGAGTATTTTGAGGTTGGAAAGTCGTCCTTTGGTAAGTTCCTGACGTGCTTGGTTGACTTCTTTTCCAGCAGCAAGGAATGCTTCTGGATCAAACGGCGAGTCGTGTTCAGGGAGGTCATCGACTCCGAGTGCGCCAACCAGCGAGTCAAGGAAAGAACCCTCTCCTATGGTCAGGCGAAGTGGATCGTGGATGCGGCCCTTTGAGAAGCGAGCTTCAGCGACCTCAAATTGGACTGCATCTTCCCAAATCGTGTCGATGAGGTTCTCTTGAGCTTTCGCAAACGGCTCGCTTTCGATGACGAGTGCAGCGTCTTCTTTCCCTCTCCCGACTGGATTCTCTTCGATGTTGAGGAATTGAACAACGTGTGTGCGATCTTGCAAGAAACCCTGAGAGTCAAGGTCGTCTGAGTGTTTGATTTCGATCGAGTCGTGCAGTTTCTGGAAAAATCGTGTGGTTCTTCGGTCCAATTGTGCAATGACTTGCACAACGATACCTTTCTCAGCAACAGAGTTGACGGTTTCAAGCGCTTCACTTCGGCAAAGGTGGAGAATACCGTATCGGCCAAGCAGCAGCACAAGTCGCTCTTCCGATTCTTCTGCCATGCGCTCTAGGCGTCGGTAGATGTGACTACGTTCCTTAAGGACAGCGAATCGAGGCTCATCGCGTTGACGGCGATTTGCTTCGTAAGATGCGTTGGCCTCTGATACTCCCTTTGAAAGTTCATTGAAGCCTTCCTCTAAGTTGTCGAGTTGCCGGCGACGCATCTCGATGATGTGCTGCAGAGCCTCGTCAACACGAAGACTTGAGAACAGCATTGGGCGATCCGCAGTTGCTGTAACAATTCCCATTTCCTGAAGACGGGAGAGGCTGTTGTAAGCATCGAGGCGTGTCGTTTGAAGTTCTTTTGCGAGTTCACTTGCACGCATGTTTGGATTGTTGCCAAGCACCATGATTGAGCGGACTTCACGTTCGGTCAGTCCGGCTTCGTTGAGGAGACTGTCCCACATCAGACGTCACCTCCGGTAACGGATGAGAGGCTCTTGAGGATTCGAGCAACGTGACGTCGAGGCCTGAACAGCCAGTCATAAACGTGGTGAATCCTGTTGTCTGGTCCAATCAAAAAGCTGGACTTGGCTGGAAACATTCCGAGGTGAACAGGGACCAAGAATTTCCCCGCAACGTCTCGGTCAGGATCGGCAAGAAGAGGGAATGGCAATCCGCCAATTTCCTTCTTGAATTTGGCGTGAGATTCGCTCGTTCCTTCACCAATTCCGATTACTTTGCATCCTGCTGAGACAAACAAATCGTGTTGTTCTTTGAACGTCAAGCAACCGCGCTTGCATGTCGGAGAACCGTTTTTTGCGTAGAAGAAAAGAATTCTCCAGGATCCGTTAAGGCTCTCGCTGTCGAATACGTTGCCTGCGTCGTCGTTTAGGACGAAATTTGGAGCAAATTCGCCGATTAAATCCTTGCTCACCCGCTTCGCCTCGGTGTATGTGAGGCGCTCCGCTGTCAAAATGACTTCTGCCATGTGCTTCACGCTCAGATGGGCAGAATGTGGCGCATTCGCAACGCTTTCGTTCGGAGATAGTCTTTGTTTTCAGTGCAGATACCGGCTTTGTGAGCGACTCGATCGACAACGGTAATTCCGTGTTTAACGAGTTGCTCAACTTTGTCAGGGTTGTTGGTCATGAGCCGGACAGTGTCGTACCCAATGTCTGTTAGCATGTGGGCTGCAATCTTGTAATCGCGCCCGTCTGCCGGTAGGTTGAGGGCGAGGTTTGCATCGAGCGTGTCGAGGCCACGGTCTTGCAGGTTGTATGCTTGCATCTTGGCGAACAGGCCGATTCCTCTTCCTTCTTGACGGAGGTAAAGAACGATGCCTCGACCTTCCTTTTGGATGGTTTTCAGGGCGTGCTGGAGCTGTGGGCCACAGTCGCATCGTAGACTACCCAGAGCGTCTCCAGTGAGACATTCTGAGTGCACTCGTACGAGTGGGGGCGTCTGGTCGTTCATGTCGCCGAAGTAGATCGCAGCATGTTCTGCTCCGTCTCTTGGGTCGATGTACGAGCGAATTCGAAAATCTCCATACTTTGTGGGGAGTTTCGCATCTGCTGGTACAGCAGTATATTCTTGCATAGGATTAACCTTCATGCTTCCGCTTAACGACGTTGTATGTATAAAGGACTGTTTTCTAACAAAAGGCATTGTGCTGTTTTTCTAAACGGTCTTTCAAATAGTGGTTGTGAAAAATATTACTTGTGGCTGAATCATTCGATGTAGGTGTGGCTGCTGCGGTTGTCACTGACACTGGCATCCTATTGGTGCAAGAGGCCAAGGGGACCTATGCAGGATGCTGGGGCCTGCCCAAAGGACACGTTGAACCCAACGAATCCATCGAAAATGCAGTGCTTCGAGAACTTGAAGAAGAAACCAACATCCAAGGCAAAATTTCTGGTTTCTTAGGCTTGAGGACCACGAAAACACAACGCGGAGCAGGGCTCTTCATCTGTTACAAAGTCGAACCTGCTCATCTAGAAATACAACCACAAGAGGACGAAATTGCCAACGCTCAGTTCTTCTCCCCAGACACTTTTGATGAACTACAATGGGTTTCAGCAGCAATGCGAGGGTTTGCAGAAGTTGCTATGAAAAACACCTCGTTGCCACTCATTGATTTGAGCTCTGAATCAAAACGTCCGTACCACCTCGTCTTCAGTGACGGTCGAATGACGCTTTCTGATGAGGTGGTCCAATGATCGACGTTCTTCGAATTGATGCGAATGATAAACCACTCAATCTCAGTGGGACACACGTTGTTTACTGGATGACAAGTGCACGTCGCGCTCGCTGGAACCACGCCCTCGACCACGCCATCGTACTTGCGAATGAACACAACGTTCCGCTCATTGTTGTGGAATGCCTGGCACTCGGGCATCGGTGGGCCAATGATCGAATTCACACCTTCGTGCTCCAAGGCATGATCGACAACAGAAAGTTGTTCGAGTCCAGCGCAGTTACATACGTCCCGTACGTCGAAACCAACAAAGCGCAAGCAGGTGGTCTCTTGCGTTCCTTCTCGAAAGACGCAGTTGCGGTCGTCATCGATGATTTCCCGACCTACATGCCACGGGATGTTGCTAGGCGAGCCAAAAAGCTCGCTCAATGTTCAGTACAATGCATCGATAGCAACGGCATCGTCCCAATGCGGGCACCTCAACGCTCGTTTTCAACAGCCCACTCCTTCCGACGGTACATCCACAAGAACGTGCTGAATTTCATCGCATCTCCTCCCGAAGCTGAACCTTTGAAACTCCTGAAAGATTTGCCGGATGGAACTCAGATTGCAACGCAGTGTTTCAAGGATGCTGACATCCCTCAGACTCCTTTAGAATTCATTTGGAGGGTTTCTGAAGCCTCACGGGAAGGAATCGAGGCGCTCGCCGTACTCGACATCGACCACGAGGTTCCACCGATTGATGACCGTCGTGGTGGCTCACTCACCGCCAGAACGGTACTGAAAAAATTCATCGAGCAAAAACTCGATTCGTACCACATTGACCGAAATCACCCTGAGCGTCAAGGTGGCAGCGGCCTTTCGCCTTGGCTTCATTACGGGCACATTTCGTCCTTTGAAATCGTTCACGAAGTATTGGAATCTCAGAAATGGAATCCCATGAAAATCACGCCGCCTCACAACGGTCGCAGAGCAGGATGGTGGGGCATGAGCGAGGGTGCAGAGGCTTTCCTTGACCAAGTCATCACATGGCGAGAACTTGGATTCGTTTACTGCTACGAACATCCAGATCACACTTCCTTCGACACTCTCCCTGAATGGGCAAAGAAAACCCTCGAAGAGCACGCAAATGATGATCGCCCATACATCTACACGTTTGAGCAGCTTGAGCGAGCTGAAACCCATGACCCTCTCTGGAATGCAGCACAAATGCAACTGCGCAAGGATGGAATCATTCACAACTATCTACGAATGTTGTGGGGCAAGAAAGTGCTCGAATGGTGCCCAGATCCTGAGACGGCCTGTGAATGGCTTATTCGACTCAACGACCGATGGGCTCTCGACGGGCGCGACCCAAATTCGTACACTGGAATCTTCTGGATTTTCGGCCGATTCGACCGTGGATGGTTTGAGCGGGCAGTCTTTGGAAAAATTCGCTACATGACATCAGCATCCACGCAACGCAAGTTCAAAACTGAGGATTATATACGAAAATACGCAGATTCCTAACAATAGGCGATGCGCATGCCACTTTTTGAACACACAGCAACGTTCCCATTTTCTCGAGAAACTGTATGGAATTGGCATGCAAGACCCGGTGCCGTGCGACGAATCATGCCAGATTGGGAAGGCATCCGCCCAGTTGAGGTTGGTGGGATAACAGACGGGGCTGTGACTGAATTTAGAATGAAAATCGGCATCGTTCCCCAACGGTGGGTTGCGAAACACTACGACTACGTCGAGGGACAACAATTCTGTGACAACATGGTCAAAGGGCCGTTTGGTCGCTGGAATCATGTCCACAAGTTCGTCGACGGTGGCGAAAATGAAATGACAATTGATGACAAAATTGATTGGAAATTACCGTTTCATTTTTTCTCAAGGATTGGGGCACCAATAATGGTCATGCCGAGAGTAAGGACGATGTTTAAACACCGAACTCGTAGAATTCTCGCAGACCTTTCACGACAACAGATGTTCAAAGATGAGCCTCGACGTCGTATTTTGATTACGGGTTCGACCGGCCTGATTGGGACTCAGTTGGGCGCTTTCCTTGAAACGGACGGGCACGATGTGCATCGGCTAATGCGTCCCTCGACCAAGCTGCACGCTGATCAAGACGCAAACAAAATTGTCCGTTGGAACGATATGACAGGGGAAATCCTGGAAGGATCACTTGAGGGATTTGATGTCGTGATTCACCTTGCTGGCGCTGGAATTGGCGACAAGCGCTGGAGCAAGAAACGAAAGAAACTAATCGCCCAAAGTCGCATCATCCCAACCCAGAATCTTTCAAGCGCTCTCGCAGCGCTGGAGACTCCGCCAAGCGTCTACATGTGTGCCTCCGCTATCGGCTTTTACGACAACAGGGGAGACGAAGAACTTGACGAGACCAGCAGCATTGGGGACGGTTTCCTTGCTGAGATGTGCAAGAAATGGGAAGATGCTACGACAGCTGCCTCAGATGCAGGAATCCGCACCATTCTCATGCGCACTGGAATTGTTCAAACAGCCGCAGGTGGCATGCTGGAACAAATCCTGCTTCCAGCAAAACTTGGAGCTCTGGGTCCAATTGGGGGTGGTCGTCAATGGCAGTCATGGATTTCGTTGGACGATCAAATCTATGCAATGCACTTTCTGATGAACCAACATGAAGCGAGCGGCGTGTACAACCTTACAGCGCCAAATCCTGTGACACAGAAACAATTTGCCAAGAATCTCGGCAAAGTGCTTCGACGCCCAGCGTTTGCCCCAGCGCCTGGATTCGTCATGAAAATCCTCTTCGGACAGATGGGTAAGGCACTTATTCTCGATGGGCAGAAAGTCTATCCAAAGCGTTTGTTAGAATCTGGTTACAAATTTGAGCATGAAACCCTCGAACCGGCGCTCCGTGATGCATTAGGGCGGTTCAACTAATCGGCGCTTTATTCTTAACGGGTACGTCCCATGGGCAGACATGCTCGGGCGTAGCATTGCTGTTGGCATGTTTGCCGTGATGCTGCTTTCTGTGATACCATCGGTCCAGGCAGACGATTCACAATCGTCATCGAATTTGCTTACAGATGGTGTTTCGTCCAACGGTTATGTTTGTGATCCGGATGGGTGCTCACCCAACGATGGAACGGATTGGTGGCGAATCAATGCCTACAAAGGCGATATCGTCAGCATAACATTCTCGGGTTCGATGAGCAATGCAGCTTGGTGGTGTCCAGGTGATGGTTGGGAAGGCGACTACTCAATGCATGATGAGTCTGGATCGCAAATTGCAACCATGGGAAGAAGCGACGACAATCCATCGGGAACGCTTTCGAAAACAATGTCACAACCAGGGTCCGTTTATGTAAAAATCAAAGCAAAGAATTCATGGTGCAACGATGGGTTTGACTACACGCTTTTGGCCTCAATCGATAAGACAGACCGAGACACCGATGAAGATGGTTTTGTTGATTCTGACGANGATTGNGANCTNACTGTTGGGACCTCGACAAACGATCGAAAAGGTTGCATTGACTCNGATTCAGANGGTTGGTCCGATACAGATTCTGGATGGGATGTACAGAACGGTGCCGATGCATTCGAGGATGATTCAACCCAGTGGCGAGATCGTGACTTTGATGGATACGGTGACAANATTCTNGGNAATCAACCAGATCACTGCCCAGACAGTCGTGGTTACTCGACCTCNGATCGATACGGTTGTATCGATTCGGATGGTGATTCCTACTCGGATGCTGATCCNGGGGGTNTGAACGGTTTGGAGCCATGGTTTGCNCATCCNGATGGTNTGGCNGATTCTTTNCCATTNGAGGTNTCTCAATGGCAAGANACGGATGGCGANGGATACGGTGACAACTGGGACGANCCTATGTGGAANGAATCNCACANCGATTGGGGAATAGGACANTGGCTCGAANNTGCCTATCAGCCNGATGCTTGTCCGTTTCTTCTNGGANCCTCNTTTGCNGATCGATATGGTTGTCCGGATGCAGACGGGGATGCATGGTCAGANCCTGGTGAAAATTGGTCCTCAGCAGAGGGTGCGGACGCATTCCCATTTGAGCCAAGCCAGTGGCGTGATCGTGACTACGATGGCTATGGGGACAATCAGTCNGAAGGAGCCAGACTAATCGATGATTTCCCGGATAATCCTACACAATTTCGNGATACGGATGTTGATGGNTGGGGCGATAATCAGACCTATGGAGCGACTCAAATCGATGATTTCCCACTGATTGGGAGCCAATATCGNGACTCTGATGGCGATGGATACGGTGACAATTTGACTGGATTTGAAGGGGACGTNTGTGTCGATTCAAATGCAGAAGAGGTTGAAAGTGGNTGGATTTCTCGNTTTGACCGCCTNGGCTGCNGAGACGTTGACAAAGATGGNTATTCTGATCCAACNGATGATTGGATTTCACATCCNGAAGGATTTGCTGATGCGTTNCCGAGCGATGCTTCACAGTGGTACGATACCGACAACGATGGTTTCGGTGACAACATGGANTACTACGATGGTCAGGCATGGCGCTTGGCNTACAGAGGCGATGGCTGTCGAACGACNTACGGCTTATCCACATTCGACCGCTGGGGCTGNCCNGATTCTGACGAGGATGGATGGTCCGATCCCACTCCNTATTGGCTTGCAAGCCCAGGGGGCATGGGTGATGCTTGGCCTGATGACCCTACGCAATGGCACGATGGCGANGGTGATGGACGAGGCGACAACCCTTCNGGTACGACTGCGGATGTGTGTCCGTCTCAACCCGGAACATCCGTTGGCCCAAGNTCCGGCGGAGACCGCTGGGGCTGTCCAGATACGGACGGCGATGGGTGGTCAAACCTTGGCGANGCGTTCATTCACGAACCAACGCAATGGCGCGATACCGATGGCGACGGATACGGAGANGAATCCGATGGAAACGAAGCAGATGCCTGTCCAACCATACGCGGGACATCGATTCTCGATCGANTGGGTTGTCGGGACACCGATGGTGATGGATGGTCCGATCCAACCGATGATTGGGAAGCCCATCCATACGGTTTAGCNGATGCTTTTCCNACTGAATCANTGCAATGGAAGGACAGCGATGATGATGGATTTGGTGATGTNCCCTTGGGAGCACTTCGCGATGATTGCCCTGAGGTGTTTGGNACCTCAATGCGTGACTTGCAAGGTTGCGAGGACAACAANGGCGATGGATGGTCAAATGAATACGGCGAGTGGAATGCTGCACTTGCCATCATGGGTGAAGACCCAGCAGCNTCNTGGCTGACATACCTNATCGTTGGAATCTCNTTCATCCTTGGNGCCTCAGCAGCACTCATTGTCCGAACCATGCGCTCAGAGGATGAAAAGACGCTAACNGAGGAATTACTGGGATNCGACGTTTCGACAGTGGATTCCAGTCCACCNCCAGAATCACCAATTCTTCCNCTACCNGACTTGGCCGTTCCACTTCCNCCGCCCCCCGGAGGTGACCAAGATGCGTAAAGTCGCNTATTTCCTCATCTTCCTGTTCCTGATTCCTGTTCTTGGAGCAACGGACGTTCGNGCTGAATCTGATNTTGCGCTNGANGATGCAGGNATTACAATGGTTGCACTCCGAAACGATACNCTNGACCTCAATCAGGATGGTGATGTTGATGCTGTTCGAGTGGTTGTNGTTCTTAATTCAACATCGGAATCCACCTTTGTNGATGTTCGNNTGATTGCGANACACAACGANCGAGAAGTTATCGAATCNACAATTGTGGAAATCGTTGGACAAACCAANGCTAGTCTGACGTACGATNCATGGTCACGAGGCTCCCACGATTTATTGCTTGGATTCTATGACATGAACGGTGCTGAAATTTCAAAAATTTCGTTGCCNAGTTACGAGATGGTTCCAGCACTNCAAACCCCAACCCTTTCCCTCCAATTTTCTGGTCAAGACAATTTACAAACNGGTTCNAGTTGCGAAATNAANCGNATGTTTGCNGATGAAACNGGNCCAAGNTANGGAGCNATAGGNACNNTGACNTTTACAGGTGCCCCGTTTATNGTACTTGACAATGCAACCAGCATCGATTGTTCGAGTTGGCCTGCAGGTCAGTATTCGNTNAGNGAAACCTANCGAAATGAACTTGGTCAAACCGCNGAGACNTCGTTNAATCTCACCATCGAAAANAGGCCAGCTCCTACCTTTGACCTNNTNGTGAACGGNGATGGCCAAACAACAGACCGNTCGTGTTTGATTGCTATTCAGCCTACAAATGCCAATGAAGACTTTACTGANTANACGAAAGCATGGGACNTATCGACCACCTCACAAATAACNGAAGGATCGGTNTACGACTGTTCAACCCTCCCNGCAGGCGTCCANCTNGTGGTNCTNAAAGTTACGAATTTAGAGAACATTGCAAGCACACAAGCTGTGAACATTGTNCGNCTNCCNGCCNCAGAGTTAACCGTTGAGGAACAAGAAGCCCTNCCNAGCCAATCGTTCGGTGAAGAGACGTCNACAGAAGATGTTGGTTGGTACACAATCGCTGTTCTTGGACTGATTGTNGCTGTTGTTGTATTCGTNTTGTTGGTACGAATNCAAGAGGATGATGAACTTCTGACNTTGCCTGAACTTGGCCCNGCACCACAAATNCTNAACGATGGATCNCCAGACNCTGAAGGATTACCAACCNTTGTTGACGACGANGGNCAACTTTGGCGAAAGCATCCAGACGGAACGCTNGACTGGTGGGATTCAGCATACAACATATGGCAACGATGGTGAANGATTTGCCGACATGGATCATCTACGTNCTNTCNTTNNTNGGGGNAATTNTNGCATTNNTGNTCNTNAATGGGNTTNGGATTTGGTACACTCGAATCCGACCNCGTCAACCAAAATTGCATGCAAATTGGGCCTCCGACTGNGAGTTNACGCCCAGTGCAGTGTTCAANGACTCCCNCATTACATTCCGAAATGTACGAGATTTCCATTGGNGAACAACAAANGATAGAGATGAGAAATGGGCGGATGAAGTCACTGTCGACTCAACCAAAGTGAAGCANATTTGGTTCGTCGTGGACCAATTCCATGCCTTNCGNGGCCTNTCACACACGTACCTTACNTTCGAGTTNNTTGATGGTACCTGCCTCTCATTTTCATTCGAGACCCGTCGNGANCGTGGTAAAAGGTACCACCCTTGGACAGGTTTGTGGCGTTCCTACGANCTGTATNTGCTCGTNGGNTTTGAACGNGATTTAACCCANNTNCGTACACACGGCCGCAGNAACATTGTNTCGATGTATCGNGTGATTACGCCTCCTGACAAGGANCGACAGATGATNGTTCAGATGGCCCACAGACTNAACCAACTTGCCGANCGACCTGANTTCTATCACACANTGTTCAAGACTTGCAACACTTCAATTGTAAAAGCNGTCAATACCGTTACGCCTGGGCGGATACCGTTCCTTTGGCGAAACTTNCTGCCCGGNTACACCCCNAAGGCTGCANTGAAACTCAAGTTGATNGAGGATTGGGGNGGGTTGGAAGCGACNATGCAACGTGCTCGTGTGGATGANCACGCCAAAGANTGGGANGAAGAGAGNGATTACAGCGCTTTCCTTCGTTCTGNTTTACCGCCTTCATCTCTCGATGAGGAGCAGCAAATCGCCTGATTGNGCTGAAGCTGTNATNACTGAANCGACCGCTTNATTTGAAACNCCNCGTGTTCCTGAAGACAACGTTTCNTTGTNGAGGGGATANTTGCACCCTTGNAGNTTGACGCCGGTTACGNNNCCAAANGGAATCAAACTNAAGAGNCCTCCTTNNNGAACNTGAANTTCTNTTGGNGTCGAANCGATTCGNAGGGCTTCCCAACCNTNNANCAANAGNATNGCTGNNCTTTGGCATTCGAACANAGCAGAGNATCCAGCNAGNTGNTGATCNTATCGTCCAATTTCAATACCGATGAGATANATTTGNGATGNAGGGTGATGTTCATNAGCCCAANTCAATCCTTTGGANACATCGCTTTGTTCTTGATTTGCGTCAANAACAATTTGNGAGCCACGTTCTTTGCAGTCNTTCAACACGCTTGGTTCNATGCTGTCGANNTCNCCGATGATGACATCAGGCANATGNCCTTGCTCNATCANGCGATTTGCGGCGCCATCCAANGCAATAATTTGNGAGTAGTCATNGAAACTTCTCTNNAAATTGAATTGTTCTGGCCANTCGCCGTTTGCNACGATNAGNACCCGAGCCATGNCANTACCATCAGCAGGTGATTCTTGACATCATTGGTTGNTCTNAAGTCNAGCAAATGCAACTCAAGTGCTAACAATGGTTTAGAATGTTGAGTGTTCTGATTAGTNCATGCGCGAGCAGCGGATGCTTTCCAAATCGGTTCTGTCAGCAGGACTTGTTTTGCTCATGCTCGCTCAGTTGTTGGCNCCAATTGTCTCTCAATCGATGCCTAGCGAGCAAGTATTGACGGAGAGTAAATCCATCGAGTACACGCTTCCAACGAATCTAGAACACGGACATGATCTCGGTGGACGAACAATCGATTTGGAAGGAATGTCCGAGTTGCTGGTTCGACAGGATTCTTCCATCGATATGTGGATGAGCGAACTTCTCGTTTCAGGAACATCGAGCAACTTGAGTTCACCGAGCGTTTACGTTGCGGAAAATGGTTCGAGTTATCTCTGCTGGATGAATGGCGAAGGCGAGGTTCGTATGGGAGTGTTCACTTCTGAGGGCGTATTTTCCGATTTGATGATCGATTCAGTAGATACATCGTATGGAGTCATTGGATGCTCCGTTGTCGTCGATGCATCTTACCGGCCTTTGGCGATCTATGGTGATGGAGCGAATCTAAAGATGGCTCGATTTGCGTTCCAAGGCCAGGTGTATAGCTCTGATGCGTGGTTGAAACGCACCATCATCGAGGACCTTTTCCCAGAATCAATGACGCTTAGGCTAACGCAAGGAGGAAATGAATTCGCAGTGGTGAGGACTGCAACGGGTGAATTATGGCAGGTAAACAACAGTGGTTTGCGATGGTACAGCAGTCTGCTTGACAGTGGACCAGTCGGCGATGAGTTTGAACTTAAAGTCGATGAAAACGACGTTGCAAACATAGCATACACTCGGGCAGGAGAAGCGATTCGTCTGCAAGTAAACGGCGACCAAATTACAGAGCAAATTCTGGCCAGAGACACCTCCCTCCATACCGCAGTAGGGCTCGATTTAGACTTGAATGGGCTCGCTCAGGTTGCGACAACATCCTACGACGTTGATCAAACGGAACTCTCAATCTTCAAGAGTTTGGAAGACCAATCAACAGGACGCCTTTCCAATGAGGAAATGTCTTCATTTCCGTTGTATCCTGATGTCGTTGAAGGTGATGCGGCACATGGCGATTTGAATGGAGATGGATTCGATGATCTCGTCTTTACGCAACCAACTGCTTCTGACAGCGGTTTGAACAACAACGGTCGAGTTGTTGTTCTCTTCGGTGGAACAGACGGTCCGGAATCGTCGACTCCGATTGTTCTCAGTGGTTCACAATCATCTGAGCGATTTGGGAATGGAGTTGCTGTCGGCGAGTTCCTTTCCAACGGCATGGTCCAACTGCTCCTTTCCTCACCAGGCTTTGAAAACACGACCCGAGTGAACGAGTCCAACCACGGGCTCATCTCCATGTATCAATGGAACCAGACACAGTTCGATTTGGTTTGGAGTGTTACTGGGAACGCTGAACAAATGCTTGGAGAGGATGTCTCACGGATTGATGACATGAACGGTGATGGACACGATGACCTCGTGGCTCTCCAAGGCAACTGGACGGATGGAGTTACAAATGGGCGACTCTCTGTTTTCGAAGGCACAACAGATGGGATGCATTTGTCACACAACATAACAGCAAACACATCGGGACCGTTTTTCGGCCGCTCAATCTCGAGTGGAGGCGACCTAAACGGGGATGGATTCGGTGATTTCGTTGTCTCAAACTCCGGTGACGAGAATTCACCAACGGGATTCTCTGCGATTGAAGTCTTCTATGGATCAGCGAACGGTATTTCCGCATCATCGGATCGCATCATTCAGCGATTGAAGCAAGGTACCTTGCTGGGCACAGTTGTCGAAATCATTGATGACATCAACAATGACGGGATGGACGAACTTATACTGCAAGAATTCAAGCCTGAGGGTGCACCATTGTTCAGCGGTACAGTTCACTTGTTCATGGGGAATGCATCTGAAAATTTCAGTGATATCCCAGATTGGACGAGTCAAGGTAGCAGCAATCAGCGATTCGGCTGGATGTTTACCTCAGCAGGTGATGTGAACGATGACGGGTACACAGACACGTTCATTGGGTCAGGCATGGCATACACTCCTTCCGGTCAACTCGACCTCTATCTTGGTTCTCAGGATGGATTCGTCCCTGCAGTTGAAACCATTCGAACGGGTACTCCAACAGATTACCTTGGACTCTCAACCGTTGGTGGATTTGATTCAAATGCAGACGGAGCAATCGAATTTGTGTATTCGACTCGAAATGCAACCAGAGGTACGTCCTTTGGCGTTGACATGATTACCGTAAGCAAGCAAGATTTTGATACAAGCCAGTTCATTTTCGATGGTAAGATGTCCGGATTGGAACTGACCACTTCAAATCGAGGTGAAACCGCCATGATGTTTTCACTCAATGCCTCTTCAACCCATTCACTTGTTCACCTTGAGCATGTTGACGATGGGTCACCTGGTGGTTCTTGGGTAACAGAAACACTTTCAACATCCGCTTCACGTTTTAATTTCCAATTCGATGTAACCGCCTCAGGCCAACCCGAGTTGTTTGTTCTAGATGACGCAAACGGCTACGTTCGCCACTCGACGACATCTTGGACTGCTCTGCACCAAGAAATTCGTACCTTCAATGACTTCGGGACCTATCCTGCTTCAACGATCGATTCGAACGGTGATTTGCACATGGTCTATTCACATGCAACCATCGAAAAACTGTACTACTCAGCAGAGAGTCAAAATGATCCGACCGGTTGGTCATCGAGCGAAATACTCTCAAATTCCAATTTAACGGCATCCCCATCGATTTGGTTTGAAGGCGCTGATATGCACATCTTGTACCGAGATTCAAATCTCAACAGTCTTGAGCACTTGGTCAAATCTGGTGGTACATGGTCCACGGAAACGGAGTTAACTTCCGGTCTCGCAGTGGGTACCGAGCATGTTGCTCTCCAGCTCAACAATGGAACAACGCTTGTTGCAACAACCGTCAACAATTCTGGAACGCACACGTTGGAAATCTTGGACATCGATCATGGTGTTTCAACAACACTCAGAAATTTCAGCGATGGTACGGCCGAACTTTCCATGTGCATGGATTCAAGCAACACAATCGTTCTTCTTTCTCTGGACTCAAACGGCATATTGGTGACGCACGAACGGGATGCCTCTACCGAGTTGTGGACAAATGTCTCAATGCAGCAACTTGGACTGTTAAATGGCCAAACAGATGGTTACGATCTCGCTTGTACTCAGCACGGTTCGTCGCTTATCTTCGCTGTTCAAGCATCTGTTGATGCCTTGCACCAACGCAGCAGCACAGGAGTTTGGTCCTCATACGGAGGCCAACCTGTATCCTCAGAAGGTGGCGCTTGGGACATCGTATCGAGCAGCGCTGGGGTTGTGTTGATGACAACAACAACCGGAACGGATACCCTGCGTGTGAACACAATGCATCTCGATGGGCGTTCAGAAGACCGTTCGACATGGTCAACTCACGAAATGAAAAACGTGTACACGAATGCGAATTTCTCATCAAACGTAGATTCCAACGGAACGCTTGTGTTCGGTTACCTTGAATCGCTCGACATGGATGTCGAGATGTTGCGTCTTTACAGCGACTCTGACCGTGACCTCATCTTTGATCGAATCGATGATTTACCTCATCTCGGAGAACAATGGAAGGATGCCGATTTGGACGGATTTGGCGATAATCCAACAGGTCCCTTGTCCGACGACTGCCCAGCAGAATCTGGTGTTTCGTATCTCATCATGCAAGGCTGTGATGACTACGAACAGGACGGTTTTGCAGATGATATTGATGCATGCGATACCAACACAGGCCGATCGATCTTCGACCGTTACGGCTGTCCGGACTTCGACGAGGACGGGTGGTCAAACAATGACGGAGATTGGATACACGGAGACAGATTCCAACAAAACTGGAAGCAATCCAAAGACAGCGATGGAGATGGGGTTGGCGATAACTATGGCGTCGATTGTTGTGATGCAATGTTCGGTTTGTCCGGTGCGACAGAAACCAGCCCAGGTGATAAATTCCCTTACAATCCTCGTCAATACAAGGATTTTGATGATGATGGATTTGGAGACAACGAAACCGACACATTAACCGGCGATTTTTGTCCGTGGGACTACGGAACCTCCTACCGTGATCGCAACGGATGTCTAGATTCCGATGGAGACGGTGCAAGCGACCCATCCAGCGTTGGTGGAATCAACTGGGGCGTTGACCAAGGCGCAGATATGTGGCCTGATGACCCAACTCAATGGGCCGATACGGATGGTGATGGGTACGGCGATAATGGAACAATTGGTGCCACAAATCCAGATTTCTTCCCTTACAACATCGCTGCAGCGGACGACAACGACAGCGATGGTTATCCCGACCGCTGGACTTCCTCCTACGACGGGTCCAATGCACTCGGTTTGGTGCTCGATGGGTGTCCAAATGTGTTCGGGACTTCGATCAATCCTTTGCCCGGTTGTCCGGACAGTGACGGAGACGGTTGGGCCAACACGGACGACGATTTCCCACTTGATTCAACCCAGTTCCTCGACAATGATGGCGACGGATTTGGCGACAATGCTTCTGGAAACAACGCCGATGAATGTCCATTCCAATTCGGTGTTGAGGACGGTACAGACGGCACGGGCTGTCCACTGGTCAATACTGATGATTCCGACGGTGATGGCGTTTATGACGACGTCGATTCTTGTCCTGAAACATCGGTGTTTGAAACTGTGGATGCGAATGGCTGTGCCGATTCCCAACTCGATGATGATGAAGACGGTGTTTCGAATGCAAACGACATATGCCCTGAAACTGACGAAGACGATGACGTCGATTCAAGCGGTTGCAGTGATGATCAACTCGTTCAAGACAGTGACGAGGATGGTGTCTTCGACATCGATGACCTTTGTCCAGATTCGACCCTTGAAGTTGACGCGAATGGCTGCGATGAAAATCAACGTGATACAGACGGTGATGGCGTAACCGACGGCATCGACGAGTGTCCAGATACAGAGGCAGGATACCCGGTCGATTCGGACGGCTGTTTTGATGAGGACGCCCTCGACCAAGACCTCGATGGGGACGGATACCTTGGAGAATACACGTTTGATATTGATGATGCAACAGGTCTTCGAATCAATGAAGCGGGAGATGCCTTCCCTCTCGATGGCACTCAGTGGTTCGACCAAGACGGCGATGGTTTTGGCGACAACCCTGTTGGAGACAATGCAGACTTCTGCCCGACGGAGTTTGGGACCTCGTACCTTGACGCACTCGAGATAGGTTGTGAGGACGATGGTGATGGTTGGGCAGACAATTGGGGTCGCGATAAATTCCCCGGAGATGCGACGCAGTGGAATGACTCTGACGGCGATGGCTACGGGGACAATTGGGGAGTTGAAGCTTGGAATGATTCGAGAGATTCCTCGATGCCCGGGGAATTTGTAGCCGGTGCCTCAGCGCCTGACAAATGCCCAGAATCGCCAACAACAAATGTTGACGATGAAGGATGTTCAAAGAGCGAGCGAGACACCGATCAGGACGGCGTCAATGACTTGCTCGATAACTGTCCTGAACAGCCAAAAGGACCTGACGGATTCGATGATGGGTGTCCTCTACCGACATCAGAGACCGATGATGATGGTACAACGATACTTGGCATGACAGTACCTGTCTTCGGTGGTGTACTCGCAGGAGGAATCGTAACACTCTTTTTGCTTGCGATTCTCATCGGTCGCCTACGAAATCGTGGCTATGATTATGACGATGATGATGATGAGGATTTCTTTGATGATGACGAAGATGACTTTTTCTCTTCATTCCAAAGCAAACCGATGCCAAGCCGCTCTGTACCCCAAACCTCAGCGATGCCTTCTCGTGGACCTCCAGGTGGTTCAGGACCTTCCCGTGGACCGTCTGGCCCCAAGCGTGGTCCTCCTGGTTCATCAAGTCCGTCTGGTCCTAAGCGTGGTCCTCCTGGTGGTTCTACAGGCTCTCCTTCTGGACCCCCTGGCCGCGGCCCACCAGGTCGGGCAAAGCCGACATCCTCTGCTCCTGTCGCCAAGAAATCACCTGCGAATCAGAAAGGTGGATCTGAGGAAAGCGAAGACCATGCGCCACAAAAGAAAGTCCGACGGGCGAGGATCGAAGTTGATATGTCCCTCTTTGAAGACTGGCAGAGTGAAGATCGAGATGCAGCAGTATCTTGGGTTATTGGTGAAATGGCAGAAGGACAACAAGAACGTACGCTCCTGATGCAATTGCAAGGAACGGGTTGGTCTGCACAACAATCCCGAGCGATTTACGACATGGCTCGGAACCAACAATAGAGGAGAAAAGCAGCAACCTCAAAAATAACACGCAATTGGCGAAGACAGGAGAGAGAAGTTTGTCGGATGGAGTACCTGAAGGAGCAACTCTTCCCGAGGGGATTGAGGTCGATGACGCTGCAGCGTATTTCGGCGTAACTGCCTCCTCTGACGTTCTTGAACAAATGATGTCAATGGAAGCGAAACAAGCGCTTTCTAAGGCGCTTGAACATCTTGCAGACATTGTTTTGAGGCCAGGCGAATTTGATTTCGAAGCTGCCAGCGAACGATTGCAATGTGAAGGAGGAGAAATATACTTCTTGATTTTTGGACATCTAAACCTCATGGCGCTTCCGGATCCACTGCTGCAATTTGCAGGTCAACCCGATTCAACAGGCGCAGAAAACACCGCTCATCCTCTGGCAACGCCGGATGTAATCGAAGCCTTGTCACCCTTGTTCGACCCCATGCAGTTCCTGAAAATACTCGCAATTGCTTATGCAACCGGAGGCAACACTGAGGTAGAACGGTACCTACAATCGATTGATGATCTGATGTCCAAGCCATCAGGCAATGTTGAAAAAATGAAAACAATGGCTGAGGAACTAAAGAATTCTCTCGACGTTGCAGGACATGCCTTGCCAATGCCACTTTTTGCAAGCGAGCAAGCACAACCTGCTGAGATAGAAATGGGTGCAGTNATTGAGAGNATGGAATCANAACCAANNCCTCCTGCACCNGAGNCAGNACCTGTNGAAGAAGTNNCNCTGCCTGAGCCCAAAANNGAATCCGTTCCATTGCCAACNGAATCCGTTNCNATTCCATCCGAATCCGTGCCNTTACCGAGNTTNGGCTCGGTCCCACTCCCCAACCAAGAGGAGGANATNGTTCAGGAAACCGGCTTCAAAAATGAAATNGAAGTAGATTATGCTGCACANGANGCTTTTGCTGGAGCCTTTGGTTCTCAACTNGTCCCNGANGCGCAANCCGCNCCNGAATCGATTGAGNCNGTCCANGAAGCAANTCCAGAATCANATGAGGAANTGGAAGNACCGACTCCTGAGGTTGTTGAAGAGGTTCCCTCAGACCCTATNCCACTTGTGGAAGACNCTCCTGAGGAGGAGTGGGTAAGCGATGCNGAACGATTTATCGCTGCAGATGTCGATGATTCAGGTAGTCTCTCAGTNGAGGAATTNGCTGTTGCCGCAAAGGTATCAATGCAAGAAGCCGAAGAACTNCACGAAGCAGCAGATACNGATGGAGACGGGGAGGTTTCNNTGTCAGAATTNGTATCCTCAGAGGCTGCCCAAAAAATGTCTTCNTTACCTCGACCCGTTGCACCTGTGCGAAAACCGATTCAATCTCAACAACAGCAACCTNTGCAACCACAGCAGACACGTCAGCAACCGAATTCNCCGGGTGTAGCAGCTCCACAGATGGGTTGGCAACAACCAATACAACAGCAACCAGTGATGCCGCAACAACCNNCCATGAACATCCAACCAACCATTCGTTCAGGNATTCATTGTCGCGGNTGNGGGATTGGNCTNGATCCGAACTGGCGNTATTGTCCTGTATGTGGAAATATGAACATGAGTGCACATCGNTAGTCATCGATTGCCATGAACTNGCCCGATTCAGTCAGGCACGTGTCATCCAACCAGACTGTGGGTTNTGCGAGNACTCCCGATACATGGATTCCTGCATGTGAACTTCCTCCAAGGCGNGAATTGTCACCGATNGAAAAATAGCAACTACCCATACGNTTCTCATCTTCGAGAACATTACCAACCANTCGAGCGCTTGGGTTCATTCCAAATCCGAANTCNGCGNTNGTCCAAACACTTTCNCGATCTTTCGCTTTCAATTTCTTNGCGACTTCNCCATANGATTGGCGAATGNTCGCNGCTAAACTTCCNCCTTTNACATCGATNACAGTCCCGTNNTCAACAATGAGTTCAACGGGTTCGTCAATGAGCGTTGAATCCCAAGAACCATCGATNACNATCGTTCCGTTCATGGTTCCCTCTTTNGGCAAAATAAACACTTTTCCTGCTGGAAGGTTCGTCAACATACGNGGGCGGTTACAGATGCCATTGTCATCNAGTTTCCAGTCNCGCCANTTGACCTCAAATGTCACNTCCGTNCCTGTTTCTGATTTTACGTTGATGATTCTTCGACGACGGAGAACGTTTGCAATGTTCGATATNCGNCGTTTGACATCTTGGAAGTCGGCTGTCATTCCNCCTTCTGTGTACAACTCAAACGTCATCCCAGGCATTGTTGCAATNCTNGCACCGTCNTTCAATGCCTGNCGAGCAGCTTTNGTGTGGGTGAGTGAATATTTTGTGGCAGCGATAACAACCTGTTGTTGNCGCATGAGTGCTGCGACNGGAGTAGGCGGCTCTTCTCCATGATGACGCGANTTGGGCATGACAATCAAAAGAACCCGGTCCGTGCGTTTTTGTGTNGCGATGTGAAGCGATTGTCCAATTTCTGACGTTGTTGGATCGCATACGATGAGGACGTTTTCCCCNCGTCGAATGTCCATGCAGGTTTGTACAACCATGTCAGAGATAGCGTGCAANCGTTCCTCATCNGTCGAGGGTTCCGGTAGANTTGTCCTNGNTNCAGGATTCTCTTGGGAATCCGCATCGAGNAGTGCGTTGATGTCTTCATCTTCGNCATTGACAATTTTCCCTNCATCCTTGTCTTTCCGACGGAATGGAAGGACCATGTTTTCCCATACACTCATNCATATTGAATGTGTGGATNCATTTGAGCAAANANTTGGATACGAGTGTTGATGAAGAACCAATGATGAGNCANNNNCATGAGCGACAAGGCNGCATTTCTCAATCGAGTGCAAGANATTCATCGAATCGGTAGNATTCAAGGACATCTNGGNTGGGATCANGAAACTCTNATGCCAGAAAAAGGNGCNAAATCAAGAGGAGAAATCATGGCTTGGCTNGCAGCATTATCGCATGAGAAAGTCACAGANTCAGAAATGGGNTTGNTGCTTGANCGACTTGAGGCNAGGGATGATTTGGATGAAAGTGAGCAGGCAAACGTNCGTGAGTTTCGAAANCGGTACAATAAGGCGACAAAACTGTCAGCAGANTTCGTCTCANCNTTNGCACAAGCACGTAGTGAAGCATTGGTGGCATGGCAAAAAGCGAGAAAGGATGCAGATTTTTCGGCATTCTTGCCTCATTTGCAAACTCTCGTTGATCTGACAAGAAAGAAAATCGATGCGTATGGATACGAAAAAACACCCTATGATGCTCTTCTCGATGAATACGAATCGGGAATGACCGTCGATGACTACGATCCGCTGTTCGAAGGCTTAAGAGAACGCCTTGTTCCTTTGCTCAAGAAAATTCTAGAATCAAAAAAGTCGAACCCAGATCCAAGTCTTCCCGAAGGTTTGACATTCCCAGTTGCCGATCAAGAGGCTTTTTGTACCAAAGTAAGCCAAAGAATGGGTTTTGATTTTGCCGCAGGGCGTATGGATGCCTCAACTCATCCATTCTCAGCAGGTATTTGGCCAGGTGATACGCGCTTCACGACACGCTANGATGAACTTGACCCCTTCTCNTGCCTTTANGCTGTNATGCATGAAACAGGGCATGCTCTGTACGAGCAAGGACTCGACGAGAATCATCGATTTACACCCAGAGGCGATGCAGTATCTCTTGGTGTTCATGAATCNCAATCGCGGCTTTGGGANAATCAAATAGGTCGTACGCCNGCATTCTGGGACGTCGTAATGGATGAATTCAAGCAGTCGTTNCCGAATGCACCTTCNTGGGATTCGGATACNCTAAATCGAATTGCNAANTCTGTCGAACCAGGNTTTATTCGAGTTGAGGCCGATGAAGTGACNTACAATCTNCACGTCATGCTTCGATATGAAATCGAAAAGAAGATNTTCAATGAAGACTATCCNCTTGAACAGTTGCCAGAGTTGTGGAATTCGATGATNTCTGANTGGTTNGGATTGACNGTCCCATCGGATGANCTCGGATGCCTCCANGACATCCANTGGTCCATGGCAGCNTTTGGCTACTTCCCGACTTACACGCTTGGGAATCTCTACGCAGCCCAGCTCTTGGAAGCGATGAGTAAAGATNTAGGTTCAATCCAAGANTCAATTTCNTCGGGAGATTGGTCATCAATGCTGNATTGGTTGCGANATCGGNTTCACAAGCGTGGGAGTGCNTTGCTTCCAGCNGATCTNATCGAAGAAGCAACGGGTTCCCCGCCNTCCAGTGAACCTTTCCTTCGATACGTNGAAGANAAGTACGGGGCGATTTACTCACTCTGATTCATCANTCGGATCGTCNTTGTTTGANGAACCGACGAGTCGATTGATGCGCTCTGTNAGTTCCATAATCGCTTCATTAAGATCGCTGCTACGATCNTCTTCATGGTCCGTTCCAAAGGTTGTACCAAGCANGGTAATCATTGCACCTGAAAGCATCATCACNGCTGGCCAATAGATATCTTCTGCGACCATNCCATCNGTTGCGACCATGCCGCCCCAAATTGCACCTGAAATGAANATAATCAGACCNATCATCATCTGTTGGTATCCTTTTCCTAGNTGTTCTTCCATACTACTCATGTTTCTCANGANGAAATTCNCCATCGAGTATTTAANAACGGTTGTCGNTTTACCNCNACTCGATTAATTCCAAGGCGTCATGAGCAAAGGCGAACCCGNTTCACCTTCACCGACCANGATTGAACCTTTNGGCCCTGTTTCNCTTGTTCTTTCAAAGACAGGAACACCTCCAACGACGGTNAGTGCTGGCCATCCAACGAGTTTCTTGCCATGAAACGGNCTCCAACCNACNGTTGTCCATGTATTTGCATCGTCAACCATCCGTTCAGTGGTCATATCAACAAGGGTTACATCNCCATCATAGCCTTCTTCGAGACGACCTTTGCCAATCATCCCATAGCATTCTGCAACGTTGTAACACATCCACTTGACAACCTGTTCAATNGTGCAGGCACCTTTNGAGGCGTGGGTGAGCATGACAGGNAGTGAGGTTTCAACACCAGGCATCCCACTNGGAGCANCNGGAAATCCTTTTGATTTGGTTTCCATGGTATGAGGNGCGTGATCGGTTGCAATGCACGTNATTGTNCCATCATGAAGNCGATTCCACAACGTCTGNTTGTCCTTNTGATANCGNATTGGAGGATTCATTTTCAAGCGCGTNCCAAGTTCATCAACATCCCGTTCATCGTATGTCAAATGTTGAGGTAAGACTTCNGTGGTNATGTGNGCTTTACCNTCTTCNCCGTACATNGAGGTNAGTCCGTTTAACCAGTCNGCNTCCACTCCNGATGTTAGGTGGAGAACATGAAGGCGGTGATTGGTTTCTTGTGCATAGGCNACGGCTCGCTTTGTGGCNATNAGTGCAGTTTCATCATCCCGCCATTCGGCATGNGCNGCCATATCTGTNCGACCNTCAATCAGTTTCTTTCGCTCAATCATGCGTGTCTCGTCNTCAGCATGCACGGCNATGAGGCCTGCNGTNTTNGTGAAGATCTCGTGNAGTGCATCTGAATCNTTNACGAGAAGGTCNCCTGTCGACGATCCCATGAAGATTTTAATCCCACAAATGCCNGGAATNGCNACAGGAGCNCCTGGGGNTCCNACAGCCTTTTGCAGCTCCTCTACATTNGATTCAGTTGCCCCAATGAAGAANCCAAAATTGGTNACACAACGTNGGTTACCNGTTGCAATTTTTTCGTGCATCGANTGGAGTGTTGTTTGGCTTGGNACATTGTTTGGCATGTCAAGGAACGACGTTACGCCTCCACTCGCTGCTGCACAAGANCCCGTGTACAAATCCTCTTTTTCGGGNTGNCCNGGGTCGCGAAAGTGNACTTGTGGGTCNATGATGCCAGGAAGAAGATGAAGGCCTGTNGCATCNACGGTNTNNATTTCGTTTTCTACNGCGATNCCTCCACCCGGTTGAATNNTGNTGATNTGNCCGTTTTCAATGAGNAAATCNCCAACNACTGTNGTGTNTGGTAGAACCATTGTTGCATTCTGAATTAGCATGTTTGACATCTTCAATCAGNTNNCCCGTGGTGCATCAAGTCAATGAATGCTCTTATCGACGTCTCGCGTTTTTTGGACGGAATGCATTGCATANCTCATCGTTGCAATCAAGGTAAGGCCCTCCGATTAAATCAACGCAGTAAGGAACTGCTTTCCANATTTCGTCNATGGTTTCTCGGATNGATTTTGGTCGGCCAGGCAGATTGAAAAGAAGACATGACCCTCGAATNCCTGCTGTTTGTCTTGATAGAATTGCAGTTGGNGTNTANTTGAGTGAGATTGCCCGCATTTGTTCNCCAAANCCCGGCATCAATCGTTCAACGACGTTTTCCGTCGCCTCTGGAGTAACATCACGATCTGCTGGCCCNGTTCCNCCGGTCGTCACAACGACGTGACAACCAACGACGTCTGCAAGTTCGATCATCGTCGATTCAATCAAGGATTGTTTGTCCGGAATGCATCGGTAATGAACCTCCAAAGGTGACAATGTCGCTTCGANCAAAAATTGGAGAATCGCTGGNCCNCCCTCGTCCTGATATTCATTTGAGGAGGCCCTATCAGAGGCNACAAGNATGCCTATTTTCGCCATCTCTCCAACGTTGTCAGGTCGACCTTCGATGGTTGTCACAGCGTCCATGGTGTGGCCTCAGGAACCGTATTTCTCTTTGATNTCGTTGTGAAAGTTGTCNAGNAGNGTGTCTTCAAACAATTCTGTTTGTCGNCGGATNTTTGTTGAGCGAATGTGTAANATNGCTCCCAAAACAAAGACGATAATCATGATTGGAATAACTGCTTCAAGTTTGTATTGGTGCATGATTTTGATGATGCCTTCAGCAGTGTATGCCCAGGTGATTGATGCGATGAAACCTCCAATCATTGTTGCNAGGAGAACACGCATAAATTTCATTCGNGANAGAAGACCNAGCATAGCACCNACAAGTACTCCNGAAGCCATGAATGGAATCCAAACAAACACAATCAGCCCCCAGAATCCCCATTTGTTAATCATNTCACGCTTTTCATTNGCAGTGTATTCCACCGTTGAGAGAATGTCTCCAAGGAGTTTCGTTTGCAGCATACGTCCACCAAACCCGTCTTGTCGTGCAACNGCAGCGATGCGTTCATCCTTGTTTCCTTTACGTTCAACACGNCCGGCCCCAGAACGATCTGNAAGTGTTGAAATCTGGTTACGNGCCTTTACAATTAATTCCTGNGAAGTNAGGATGTCTTGGTTGCGCTCTGAGATNTAGTTNCGCAGNTCGTCTTCNACTTCAGNAGCTTGTCGCTTAAANCGGAAGAANGCCANTCGTGTTGTAGGTTTGAAAATCACTGANACNAACACGATNCGATCATCGCTCGTNATAACCGCATTCTGNAGNTCAAGTGTTTTGTCACGAACGAAGTAGAGATCGAGCGAATCTCGGACTTCGTCTTCGATTCTTGANAGAGAATGGAGCTCTTCNAAGAAGGATGTGTAATTCTCTGGNGGGTCTTCNTCATCACGNTCACCAACACCAACGCCNACACCTGAATCNAAGTCAATCGCTTGGCCTGAGCCNATGGAACGGACTGTAAGCTGGACTGGCTTGAAGACACGGAACAATGCAAACTCTTCGAGAACTTCTTTCAGAATNTCATCCCGAATGCTTTTGCTGTCNGTCAACGTGTTTTCNGTNTTCTTGTATGGCACCATAATGTCAATTGACAACTCACGAGGTTCCACCTTGGCTAAATCATGATCGACNTCAATTCCGAGTCGGCGTTCACATCNTGTGATGATNTCATCNACCAATCGNATNATGTGGTTNCGAGAGAGGATGTCGTCCGCNTCTTGGTGGTAGACTTTGTACATGAGNGGGTAGGCAATCAACAATGAAAAGACCGACAANGAGAGTGANTTAAATGCCATCCACCAAGCNGGAATNCCCGCNGCNCCACCTGCGAGCATTGCTGTTTCTCGTCCTCCACCAAGTTCAGCGACGAGCAAGATGTATCCCCAATTGCCCAATTCTTGGACCGACCAGCATGATCTCGCACCGGATTCGGTTATTCGGACCTCACGATGCTCCTCGCCTCCAATGAATGGCAGGATCCCACCCTTGGTTCCAATCTCAAGCTCAAATTCAAGTGTCTTCGAGAGGGTAACGGTGGAATTCGCTTCCTCACTTGCACCCTCAGAATTGTTGTACATCGTTACGCTAAGCATTACTTCATATTCGCCTTCTGTTAGTGTGCTGTAGTCCGCTTTTGCATGAACGCGGTTTACATCATCGTCGAGTTCACGTTCGACCTGGGTCGGAGGAGAGTTATCGGTTGAATCCTTTTCATGGATGTTGTATTCCAGGACAGCAATTCCCTCAGGTAGATTGTATGCGTTCAATGAAAATTGTTCAGCGTCTTCGTTCGGGAATATGAGAATCCAAGGTTCGTCATCGATTTCAACACATTCGTCACCAATGTCAAGGAACGTCGTCGATGCGGAATGATCCATTGCTGTGGATTGGCCAAGCAGCCCCGAGGACATTGAAAGAATGAGCGCTCCATACAGGACACCGTAGGCGACGCCCATCAACAAAACAGGGTTCTCTTTTTTTGTAAACATACTCCGGCTATCGCCATCTGTACGCCTTCTCCGAATTTCGTTGAGTTCTTTGAGCAGGGGGTCGCTTTTTGATTCAGTTTCATGCTGCTCTTTGGGCATCTCATCCCCAATCGCAGCGTCGCCCATAAAGCACCTACGTGCATGTAGCAAATGAACCCATTGATAATTGCATGGTGGGTTAGGCCGGACTTGAACCGGCGACCTCGGCATCTTCAGTGCCGCGCTCTCCCAACTAAGCTACCAACCCGTGCGTGCCTGCGACGACACCCAAGATTTCAAGCCTTCGTTGATTATTCTTGACCATCGAGAATTGATTTTTGCATTTCAAAGAGAGACGAGAAACCGATATCGGCCATGTCCAGAAGTGCGTCGAGTTCTTCTCGCTGATACGTTGCTTCCTCTCCGGTTCCTTGGACTTCAACAAACGAGCCATCGCTGACTTTAACGACGTTCATATCAACATCCGCATTTGAGTCGAGATTGTAGTCGAGATCGAGGTACGATTTACCATCGATTAATCCGACAGAAATTGCTGCAACATCATGTGGCATTACCCGCATTTCATGCGCNTTTTTNTCNTCCNCNGACAAAACAGGTGCGCTCCATCCTGAGCGTCGCTGTTCCTCGGTTGGACGCATNTTTTGTGGAAGACAAATGCCNGCAGNNATCAATCGNCGCACGCCAAGGCGTAATGCTANATTCGCTGCNGTAATTGANGCGCAGCGTGTTCCTCCATCGGCATTNAGGATNTCACAATCAACGTTTAGTGCAATTGGCCCGAGTTCTTCCAAATCGACGGCTGCACGGAGCGAACGAGCGACCAATCGTTCNATTTCTTGGGTTCGCCCTTTTGCCCCACGACGNTCTCTTCGAAACCGGGAATCTGTNGACCCCGGNAGGAGTGAATATTCTGCATGCACCCATCCCTTGTTTGAATCNCGCGGAAACCATCCCGGTAGCCTCGCTTCCTTTGTGCAGCAAGCAAGAACAACNGTCTCNCCTTGTCGATAAAGAATCGATGCGAGGGCATTGCTTGTAAAGTCAATCTCAACCTCAACGCTTCGCATTTCGTCNACATTCCTTGATGTGTTCAATCCAGTCTTGAATTTGGCCATGCTGCTGCGAAGAGGTTGAGTTCATCAACCCTTTTGTTTCCNTGAAAGTAGACCATGCGTATGTTCAAGAGGCCATTGCCAATGCAGTCATCATGTCAAATCANAAGGCCGTCATTTGCGGGGTCGCACGGACACCCATCGGTCGATTTTTAGGCACACTTTCACCTCTCACATCCATAGATTTGGGCGTTGCGNCGGTAAAGGAACTCTGTCATCGTGTTGGTTTCNNTCCTTCCACTGGGATTGTCGATGAAATTCTGATGGGGCAGGTGCTGCAAGCTGGTGTTGGACAAGCACCTGCTCGGCAGGTNGCACTCGGTGCNGGATTNCCAGTNACNACNTCTTGNGTAACNGTNAATATGGTCTGTGGNTCATCNCTTCGNGCNGTTATGCAGGCTGCGTCGAGTGTTCGATTGGGNGAGCACAATGTTGTCATNGCTGGTGGAATGGAAAGCATGTCCAATGCGCCTCAACTTCTGATGGGCCAACGGTCCGGACAGAAAATGGGCGATTCCAAACTGATCGATTCNATGATNCACGACGGTCTTTGGGATGTTTACAACAATATGCACATGGGAAACACGGGTGAANTCATTGCGAAGGAGTGTTCNATCACGCGTTCTCAGGCAGATGAATTTGCTGCNCAAAGTCATAGTAAAGCTGCAAAAGCATGGNAAGAAGGTTGGTTCGATTGGGAAACCTTCCCNNTTTCNGTACCTCAGCGAAGAGGGGATAACCTCGTTCTCGANCGAGATGAAGGTGTNCGTTCAGNTTCAACTGCTGANAGCCTTTCCAANCTGAGGACGGTTTTNGACAAGGANGGTATNGTTACTGCAGGNAACGCNAGCACACTCAACGATGGTGCAAGCGCTGTGCTTGTNACATCGGAANCTTACGCANAGCAACAAGGTTGGGAAATCATTGCTACNATCGAAGATTACTGCACTGCCGGTGTCGAGCCAGAGCGAGTGATGAGTGCTCCAATTCCTGCTGTCAGAAATCTGCTTAANCGAAACAANCTTGACGTCCTTGACGTGGANGTNTATGAGCACAACGAAGCGTTTGCATCGGCTTCTTGCGCTGTNGCTCAGGAAATTGGGATTCCACACGANCGNTTCAATCTGCACGGAGGCGCNGTAAGNCTTGGCCACCCACTCGGTGCAAGTGGTTCACGTTGTTTGATTACGATGATCGGTGCTATGCGNCGNACTGAGGCAAAATCTGGAATCGTTACNCTCTGCCTCGGTGGTGGCAATGCTGTTGCGATGTACGTAACTCGCTGATCNTCNNTCATTCCTCTTCGTTTGATTTGAAGGGAGTNAAAANACCAACNTCCTCGAGAACATCNGAGGCGCCNGGTAGNACNGAGAGAACATCGTCNGTGCGCAGNCCAGTTGCCTTGTAGATTTGATTGGCAAGTTGTTCNTTTTTTGTNTGACCAGGTGCNANGATNGCATAACGCTGACATCGCTGCTTAATCGATGGNACAGTCCCNCCCATGAGCAGTGGGACTCCATTGATNGCAACCAATCCAATTCCCATCTGAACGTCCAGATCTTTGAACCATTGCCGTTGTCCTCGAACGATGAANGCNCCCCTGCCGACATATTCACCCGTTTGGGCTGANTTTGATACTTGGGCTGGNTTTACCGCAAACACNGTTCCNTGCGCNCCTCCNCCGTTCCATGCCCNGCTCCAGCAAAGNGCGAGNGTTGCAGCCTCCTCNAGTTTATCATCGGTTATNCGCTCATCACCAAGNTTGTCGACGAGTTTGAAGGACGGAACACCAGGNGGTAANTGGCCAAAAGGTTCCTCCACCANCGCAAANCCCTGCGCTGCACGTAGACTGCAACTGGGNGCTCCATGGATNTCGGCATGGAGGTACATNTCGCTNCCAGAAAGATGTTTCTTGACAACGGAATCGTTGCCTTTNGCATCACGACCACCAACCAAGAGNTGCCCGCCAGAAATCATGCTCCATCGATGTTGTTCNAACCAAAGACGCTTTGANCGTCGAACGGTNTGTAACCTGCCACTGGCTTTCTGTTTTGCTTCCTTNTTTTGTGCACGNTTGAGTGCGACCTCGGTATCTGTNAGTGCTGNTGTTGCACCCNATGTCTTGTCTTTTTGTTTGCGTGCTGCTTCNAAGTANCGTTGCGCATTTTGATGCACGGACGCATCGAGATGAAGCGTGAAAACCTGNCCNGGTTGNCCTTCNTCATTCGGAAGCCTCACCATCATNGTNCGATCTGCAGCGTTTCCTGAATCGACCCACGGATTNTCCTTTAGNCNTTTCAAAACAGGCTTCCAGCCTTGCTTTTGCACAGCNTCTCTCGCNTGTTGCAGAATGGTCTCGACATGTGTCCAATGTTCTTGAATAGCNTGTCCAATCGCTTGTTGTTTTTNGATTTTCTTGGCNAATCCTTNCAGTGCNTGTTNTTGNTGTTTTAATCGCCGCTCCAATTTTTCNGCTTCTGTGGAATGACCACGACCAGGTGCAGCAGCATCCAATTTTTCTTGTTCTCGACGAGCAAGNGCATTGGCATCATGGTGTCCTTTCCAAGCATCAATTGCACTGCAAAGGCTNGGGCATTGATAGGAGATCGCATCAGANTGNNCAGGAAGNANNAGTGGAGTGGCTTCTTTGGCAGTTTCTCGAACGGCCGTAATTGANGCNGCATCAAGCACTTCCATCNGCGTAATCGCTTGGAGTGTTTTCNTGTCATAATCNGGTGTTGNTTTGAGAATAAGNTGGCCANTTCGACTTGCATTTAGTTGATTCAAAAAGTGAGACANNGAATTCAAAACNAGTGNNGGNTCAACATCCTTCGTCGAACTGTTGGGCTCGAGTCCAGNATNNTCACAAACAGCNTTTGCATAAACTCCNCCGAGATTNATTCTTCCACCNAGNGTNGAAACNAGGTCACGATCTGAATCATCGAATNCNTGNTTGAGGGNNTCAAGCGTGAGCGTNTNNGGGTCGATNGCTGCCGGTGGNGGGACATAGANTTCCCCTTTTTTGATGGTCCTCCCNGAGTAACTTGCATGCGTTAATGGTTGGATGATGACNTCGTTTTCATCCATNANAATAACGTTNCCGTTGCGAAACAATTCGACGCTGAGTGAACGCTGNCCGTTTTTTGTNTCGAATCGAAACATTAAGACTCGATCGAATCCNAGTTGCTCNACNTTTGTCATTCGAGCATTCTTCAAGTGTTTTCTCAACACCATTGCGAANGAGGGNGGTGTCATCGGCATAGGACGATCCCGTTTTGAGGTGTAAACACGCTGNCCACGAACNATAACCAANTCGAATTGTTCGGCTTCTTTTGGGTTGATTCGAAGAACGATTTGCTCGTAATGAGGCATGTAGGCTTTCTTGACATAGGCCCCCGACCANGCATCGAGTTCGAGCGAAACAGCACGAACATCNAANCCAGTCATTGCGTCCTTCATNTCAACCCCTCTNAATCCACAAACTTCAACAGTACTTTACCAATGTTCTTTCCATCATGGATGTGTTGGTGNGCNCTTGCAACATCTTTTGCATCATAAACCGAGTCAATGATTGGTGTCAAAGCACCTTCTTTGATTCCTCGAAGGATGTTTTGCATTTGCTCTTGCATCGCTTCTTCGTCACTCCATGTACCCATGTGAACGCCGAACACACCCTGATTTCTNGACATCATCAGCATTGGNTCGAATCGTGGTCGACTTCGTAANGCTTTGAGAGCTTTCCAGAGNGATCGCTTCGACGATGGGGCTGCNGATGACATGCCATAGGTGTACAATTTCCCACCTTGAGCAAGAACGGATAGNCTTCGCTTGAGGTGCCCTCCGCCGATTGGATCGAGGATGTGATCAACNCCTCGNCCNTTGGTTTGAGAGCGAATAATNTCAACGAAATCTTCGTTGTGTCGGTCGATNGCAACTGCATCATAGGAGCGNATGATATCGGCTTTCCCTGCNGATGCTGTTGACCAAACGTTNNCAATACCTGCCCATTGACAAAGTTGCAGNGCTGCTGTTCCAACACCCCCACCTCCTCCNTGAATAAGCACAGAATCGGTTGGTTTTAGATTNCCAAGATGGTGAAGCATGTGATGTGCNGTCATGTAAGTCACAGGCATTGAAGCAGCTGCTTCAAGTGAGATTTCATCAGGAATTGGCANNGTTCTCGNAGCNTCNGCNANNACNTGGCTNGCNTGNCCTCCTGTACGCATTANTCCNACAACTCTCTGTCCGATTTCGANTCCTTCAACACGCTTGCCTANNGCGTGAACCACGCCACTTACTTCGTAACCCGGCGTGAACGGGAACGGCGGCCTTGGCNGATAGAANCCAAGTCGCATNAGTGTNTCTGCAAAATTAATCCCAGCAAAGTGTACGGCAATACAAACNTCATGTTCTCCTGGTTCGGGAACAGGAATTTCTTGGATATCGAGAACCTTTGGCCCCCCCGCCTTTGTGATTACAACTCGATATGCCATTCAATTCTCCCCTGATACCCATCCTTGACCTGTTTGTTGCACGCGNCCTGAGCGTTCGTGCGAAAGNAGGTGAGCAAGTGTCTGNTCCTGAGCAAGACCTGGATGTGCATCAGGAGTATTNGCGTAAGCCTGNACAGAGATCTCTGGAACGGTTGTGAGGCCCGAATNGACNGCATCAAGCACNCGNTGATGNCGCTCCTTTCGATGCTTGATGTAGTANGNNAGNGTCTTCTCAGGCAGGGAGATNACCGGCCCGTGGCTCGGGAACATCAAATGGGGNTCCATATCCCTCAAGCGNTGAAGTTGTTCGATGTANAGGTCCATGTCGCCGGTTCCCGGAGGTATGAGGATGGTTCCNATTCCTGCGACCATGTCNCCAGCAACAAGACCCGCTTCAGAAAGGAGGCAAATGTGACCAGGATGATGGCCCGGTGTGATGAGAACGGTCCATTCTTGATTTCCAAGCGGAAGTATTTCTCCATCGACAAGAATTCGGTCACAATGCACAGTTTTCGAAGTGTATTCACTCCCCCACACGGGGACATCAAAGGCTTCGCGAAGTAAATCCATGTCGCCTATATGATCACCGTGGGAGTGCGTGAACAGGATAGCGATGAGATCTCCACGGTGACGATCCACTGCCTCGGCAAGTTGCTCCATCCCTTCACGCATTCTGCAAGCAGGGTCAACGAGTACGAATTCACCTTCTGGGTCTCCGACGAGATAGGCATTGGTGTGATCTGCAGGAGGAAGTGTAGCGGTTTTGACTGGGACAACTTCGACACCATGAGCGAAAAGGATTGACCTCCGGCCGGGTTGACGCTTTTGTAAATCCTCAGCCGCTCGAACGATGTTTCCATCGAAGTGACGCAAGGTCCGTTCAACTTCCATCAAAAGCGTGACGACGGGAGGTGCTACGCGAATCTCATGCATCTTCCACCGGCTGAGCATATCGGATGGTCGCATCCATTCAAAGGCTGTAAATTCGGTTTGCATATCTGTGGAGGGATTGAACTCCTGATTTCCGATGTGTAAATGGTAGAACGTATTCTCGAACTGCATGGGTCCAAATGGAGGCGTTGTTCGGCTAGAGATGTGCCTCAATTCAGAGGTGTTTGTGACAAGCGTTTCTTGTTTAAGAGCGTTGATGAAAGCGAGCTTATCTTCGAGAATAGCCTTGCGTAGTCCAGCATCAACAACAGTGATTGATGATCCGTTTGGAACCACGCCCAATTCTTCGCTCATCTCTCGAACAACAGCCACAACGGATGAAGTCGAGCCACTTGTTGTATTCTGAACAAACGCTTCCCCTTCACGGTCTGTTCTGGAAACACCTCCTCCTGGAAATGCCCAGTAACCTGGAAACGCTCGCATGGATTCAGCACGTCGTCCTAGCAGGACTTCAACACCATCTGGCCCATCACGGGTGAGCGTCAACGTCACGGTTGGGCGTGGAGGCCTCCTCGCAAATGCGGGAAGGTTCACACCCTCTGGTACTTCGCTCATGTCCCACCCTACGGGTGGACCGCTTCAAGCCTTTGCGGCTTCATTCGTTTCGTCGAATGAATGCAGCACCGAGGAGTGCCAGCATTCCAACAAGTCCAGTGAATCCAGGTGCGTTGTGCATTGGGTTCTCATCGCTGTAGGCATCTGCAGAGATGGAGTACAAACGAACCTCATCCCACTCAACATCGGTTTCACCAATGTGAATCATGTCGCCAACGGAGATCGTCCCCGAACTGTCAGCATCATGGAACATGACGCTGGAATCCATTCCAGCATCTGCCATTGCAACAGACATGACGGTCGTGCAAGTGCTGGTCTCTTCGTCGGTTTCCATGTCGTAATCGTAGTCGCATGATGCAAGTTCAATCTTGTAATCAGACATATCTCCTTCAAAGTGGAAGTCCATTTCAGATGTGATGTACATTACAATTTCCTCGTCTTCGTCATGATCTCCGTGGTCATCATGGTCTCCGTGATCGTCATGGTCATCGTGGCCGTCATGGTCATCGTGGCCGTCATGGTCACCAGTATGGTCTCCGTGATCGTCACCATGGTCACCGTGGTCGCCATCATGGTCATATGATCCATCATAGAGGTCACCATCGCTCGAGTTTTCGAATTCTGAATCCTGGCCCAGGTCGTCTGTGCAGAACCAGTCACTTTCATGCAGTTCACAGTAATACCACCATGTGTCCCAGTCTGAATCAGAAACATCGTCCTTGCAAGACCATCTGTCCTCATCACCTGAATCGCCTTCCCATTCACAGTATCCTCCGAAATACGGCTCCCATGAGAGATCAATTTGAATTTCATCGTCACC
>NZVG01000026.1:0-45193 GCA_002698145.1 Methanobacteriota archaeon
AGCGGTGACTTCCTTCGTGCCTCTGACGTTCAATCTGGCGGTGTCTCAGATCAACTTGAATTTATCATTCGTGCACCAAGCGAAGCTCAATCCGAAATACGCAATCTCATTGTAATCGAGGCGAGCAGCACACTGGATAACTCAAAAGATGTTGTCGACTTCGACCTTATCGTTGAAGCGGAAGTAGATTCAGCTGGATTAGGTGCAGGCCTGTCAGAGGTTAGTACAGACGACCTTGCTCTTTACGGAGCCATTGGTGGCGGGGTTCTCCTTCTTTTGTTCCTCCTAATCATCATCGGGCGTGTTTCAAAACGATCATCGAAGAAGAGGTCTGCAAAGGAAACACCCTCTGAGCCTGTGATTGAAATTGATGACGATGACGACCTCGACTTTGACCTTGATTTCGATGATGATGAGTTCCCTGCGGACGATCTTGATTCGATGCTGGATGATTTGTAACGCCGTCCGCTGATTTTGAAATCTCCCGGAAGCCCCTATTTTACAGCAAAAGANGGGGAATACTCAAAGACGTACTGTNCCCGGTAACACCTACGAAATGAGGGGTGCGGATGCTAGGTCTACAGGGAAAAACCGCTGTCGTGTTTGGAGTTGCAAGCGAAGATTCGATTGCATGGGCCATTTGCCAACAANTAGCAGAAGCAGGNGCAGACNTGTTTNTGGGCTANCAAAAACGNTTCATGTCCCGAGTNTTTCAACTCAAAGACAAGTTGTCAGCAATCAAGGGATTTTACCCACTCGACGTNGCGAANGATGACACNACNAGGGANTTTTTTGATGAATTTACCANAGAACATCCAGGNCGAACAATCGACGTTCTCGTGCATGCGATTGGTTTTGCACCGCGAAGCTGNTTTGANCGNCCAATNCTGTTTGTTGAGGATNCNGACATCAATACAGCGATGACCATTTCAGCAAATTCGTTGCAACGGTGCCTCAAATTTGCAATGCCCCANCTCAGTGANGGTTCTTCGACAATTACGCTTACGTATGCNGCNTCGACGCGATTTGTCCCATCTTATGGCATCATGTCGATGGCCAAAGCTGCTTTGGAATGTTGGACNAGAGAACTCGCTTGNCANCTAGGTCCACATGGTCATCGGGTNAACAGCATCTCTCCCGGCCCAATCCGGACCATNGCNGCCCAAGGCATTCCAGGATTTGATCGAATTCTNGACCACGTTGAAGCNAATGCNCCACTTCGCCGNAACGTCAACCAGACGGATGTAGCAGGAGCGACGNTTTGGCTTGCAAGCCCTCTTTCAGCCGGAGTTACTGGNCAATGCATCCACGTTGATGCTGGCTATTCAATCACCATGGTGCCGCAGAGCATTATGGATGCATGAGGTGAACANATGACCATCACAACCGANGACGGGAAANCATGCGANGGACTTGAGCAAGGNCCNTTCGAACCNATCGCNGTGATTGGTCTTGCTGCNATGATGCCNGATGCNGAGAATCTNGANTCCTTTTGGCAGAACATCATNGACTCACATGTAAGCATCAAAGAAATTCNAGAAGGACGTTGGCCTGGNCCTGTTGATCATTTTTGGACNGAAGGGAAACCAGGNGACATTGCACANGGNTANACNTATGCAAAAATTGGTGCCTTTGTCGAAGGATATGAGTTCGATTGGCGTCGATGGCGACANCCNCCTGGTACAATTCCNCAAATCGACCCNTGNCAGCTGTGGGCGGTCTCTGTTTCTGCGAAGGCCATTGAGCAGGCNGGNTACGGNGAAGGANAGAAAGCGTTCCCTCGAGAGCGCACAGGTGTCGTNTTTGCCAATGCACTNGGAGGCGAGAACCGAAACNTGTCAAACATTCGNGTTTGGTCCAACCACACTGCAAAACTTGCNGAGGATTANGGATTGCCTGCTTCATCAAGAGATGCATTTNTGGANGCCATCAACGAAAANTCGCCGAAGGTCGATGAGGACACAATGCCNGGTGAACTCGCCAATGTTGTCTCAGGACGCGTNGCGAACCTGTTGGACTTGCAAGGACCAAATCANGCCATGGATGCTGCNTGNGCNTCTTCCATGGCAGCAGTGATGGATGCCTGCNGGCTTCTGCAAACACGACAAGCNGATGTCATGCTTGCAGGAGCAACCGATCGCACAATGGATCCNGCAACGTACGCAAAATTTAGCGCCATAGGNGCATTGTCATCGACCCATTCAACACCGTTNGACGCCCGAGCAAATGGATTCGTTATGGGAGAAGGNGCAGGTGTAATGGTTCTCAAACGTCTGANNGATGCNATTGCTGACGATGACACNATCCATGCCGTTATTCGNGGTATNGGCGGTTCNAGCGANGGGCGAGGGAAAGGAATTACTGCTCCAAGTCAACGGGGCCAAATCCAAGCNATTGCCCGTGCNTACAATCAAGCAGGATACGCTGCATCNTCNGTCGAACTTGTGGAGGCACANGGAACGTCAACCAAGGTTGGGGATGCNACGGAACTTTCGACATTGACNCGCTTATGGACCGANGTTGCTTCTGGAGACAACATTGCNGTNGGTTCGATTAANTCTCAAATCGGACACTTGAAGGCAGCAGCGGGNATTGCAGGNATCATCAAATCGGTCATGGCACTTCATCANCGAACAATTCCTCCNTCAGCAGGCTTCCAGACACCAAACCCCACAGTGGATTGGCAAAACATTCCGTTCTTTGTCCCGACCTCCCCATTGGAATGGCCTGAACCNGANTCACANCCNCGACGTGCNGGAGTATCTGCCTTTGGATTCGGTGGTACAAATTTCCACATNGCCTTGGAAGGTTACAACCCTGAATATCANACAGNGATGGCTGAAGANTGGCAACANCGATGGAATGCATATTCTAAATCAGCATCANTTACGGCNCCATCCATNCTCGACGCTTCNGCGACNGCGTCACTNACNCACGACGAGTTGAAAGCCATTGAGGGNGGNGTNCTCCTTCTTTCNGGNGACTCCATCGATGCNCTCACTTCAGCACTCGATTCCGTTTCGTTTTCNGGATCAAATTTTGATGANGACCCACGCGGATTACGNCTCTCAATGGCACTTCAGGANGCGAGTACTTCTTTCGACCGGAATCATCCTTGCCGGATGGCCCTCNTTGCTACCTCTTGGGCAGATTTCGAAAAGCGGAAAACACTGGCTTTGAAATCNATTTCAGATCANGNNAAATGGGGATTCTTNCAAGCTCAAGGTATTCTNATNAGNGACCAACCAGCNATGCCTGATGGNGCAAAAATCGCACACATGTATCCGGGTCAAGGATCTCAGTATGTTGGGATGACNTTCGATTTACACCGNNGATATGCGCCGGTTCAGGACGTATGGGACGCNTCNGACTCGACNATGGTTGAAGTCCTNGATGGAGANACGNTNTCTTCGTTTGTCCTCCGAGACGGTTTGAAGGATGANGANCGTAAAGCTGCAGAGCANAAACTCAAGCAGACTGANTACACACAACCCGCAATGCTTACNGCNGATTTAGCAATTGAACATGCNCTCAATGCCTACGGNCATCGNCCGGACATGGTTGCAGGACATTCGCTCGGTGAATACGCAGCGCTGATGGCATCAGGCATTCTCAACATGGACGGTGCATTGCGAGCAGCNGCAGCCCGAGGAACCGAAATGGGTTCGGTCGAAATTGATGACAAAGGCCTCATGGCTAGCGTAACAGCTCCATATGATGCAGTTGAACGTATCCTCGATGCTGCAGAGGGTTACGTCATCGCAGCCAACAAAAATTCTCCAAAGATGACCGTCATTGCAGGGGCCACAGAAGCAGTCCAAAGTGTGATGAAAGAGTTTGAGAATGAAGGATTCAACTGCGTTCAACTTGCAACAAGCCATGCTTTCCACTCAAGCATCGTTGCTCCTGCAAATGAACCACTCCGACGATTTCTCTCATCTCTTGAAATTCAGTGGCCTTCAATACCAATTACGGCCAATGTCGACGGCACTTTCTATCCAGATGATGGGCCGGATGCCAAAGAAGGCATCCTGTCAAAACTTGCCCCGCAGATGGCATCATCGGTTGAGTGGACCTCACAGATCACGACAATGTATGACGCAGGCGCGCGAATCTTTGTTGAGGTTGGTCCGAAGCGAGCATTGACCATGTTCGCATCGCAAATCCTTGAAGAAAAGCCTCATCTTGCTGTCATGACCAATCACCCAAAACAAGGAGGAATCGCTTCGTTCCTCACAGCAATTGGAGCACTTGCGCTCGCAGGACGACCTCCGAAGGTCATTGAAGGAACATCGAGTGTGTTCAGCGAAGCATTCCGTGCAGGACCTGTTGAGGCACATCGTTCCGAAATTCTTCTCCCACAAACAAGCGAGGAAGACCTTCGCGTTCGAGCACGTCCTCTTCCAAACCGAGGTGGGACAAGTGCTGCACCTGTTTCAGCACAAACCGTTTCTCTACCGATTGCGAAGCAACCAACGGTTGCGGACTACGTTGGTGATAGGATTGCTCAACACTGCGGTTATCCATCGATGTTCTGTCAAGGAATGGTCAATCTTCGACTTGGTCTTGGTTTGTCGGACCAATCCATTCAAAGCATCATTGCAGGCATAAGCGCAGAAGCCCAAACCGACTCTGAGGTTGATGTCCAATCAGCAACCACTGCAGCGGATATTGAGCGATGGGTGCGTCAACCCCCATCCGGATGGTCTCCACGCGTTCATCTCTCGAAGTCAGCACCTGCAGCAGCCGTCCAAGTTCAATCTACCCATGACCCAATGATGCAACGAAGAGCAGACCCTTACGTTGTATCGGGTATAAGCCTCGGACTTCCCGGTGGAGAAAGGGTCTTCGATGAAGATGTGTTTGAACGTCTTGTTCGTGGGGAAACCTGCATTCAGGAGGTTTCTGATGAATACAAACAACGCCTACTCGACAAGAACATCAAGCGCTTGATCAAAGGACGCGACGGTTCTGTAAACGTGGAACAGGCAACAACCTTTGGAGACATACCACAACTTGCAGGAATGAAAGGGGCGTTCGATCTTTCAGAGGAGTTTGGAATTGATCCAAAGATGGTTCTGGCTTGGGACATTACAACTCAACTCGCCATGGCATCAGGTCTGCTTGCTCTCCGTGATGCGGGCATCCCACTTACTCCCGAAGAACAAATTGGAAAAGGTGGGCTGCGACTTATTCGCAATTGGCAGGTTCCGAGTACCTACAGAGATCGAACAGGTATCGTCTTTGCATCCTGCTTCTCTGGTTTGCAAATGGCCATGAAACACGCAAAGTCCAATGGCGACGATGGTGAAGGAAAGTTCGACCGGCGCTATTTGTTCCAGGTACTAACCATGGGTCATTCTCAATTCGCTCAGTTTACTGGAATCCGTGGGCCAACGACGACCATAAATATCGCTTGTGCGTCTGCTACTGGTGCTTTCCAAATCGCAGAGGATTGGCTCGCTGCAGACCGTGTAGATCGAGTGGTGATCCTATCGGCGGATGACGTGACGGGTGACGATTTGTGGGAATGGATGGCGAGCGGTTTTGCTTCCAGTGGCGCTGCGTCAACCAGCAACATCGTCGAAGAGGCAGCCTTGCCATTCGATAAGCGACGAAATGGGATGGTTATGGGGATGGGTGCTGCATCCTTCGTTGTTGAACGAAAGAGTTCAGCAGATGAGCGCGGCGTTCAACCTATTGCGGAATTGCTTGGAGCAAAAACAGCGAATTCTGCTTATCACGGAACTCGACTCGATGTGGAACATGTTGCAAAAACAGTCAACGAATTCATTGGTGAGATGGAAACCCGTTGGGGTTTGGACCGGCACGCAATTGCTGCAGATTTGGTGTTTTATTCGCATGAGACCTACACGCCTGCTCGTGGTGGTAGTGCACAGAGTGAGGTCAAGGCATTACGCCAAACGTTCGGAAAGAGCACAGACTCGATGCTCATCGCCAATACCAAAGGATTTACTGGCCACCCGATGGCTGTTGGAATCGAAGATGCGAGCATGTTCTATGGCTTGCTCACCAAGCGAATCCCTCCAATTGCAAATCATAAAGTGGCTGATGAAGAACTTGGTAATTTGAATCTCTCAAAGGGAGGTGATTATCCAAACTTGACCTATGGTNTNCGATTTGGCGCTGGATTTGGNTCGCAAATCGGACTTTCATTTGTACGTGCTTGGCCNATCGTCGGTGAACGAATTGACGGAAAACGTCTCCTGTCGTGGTGTCGTAGTCTTGCAGGCTCGCAAGATATTCAACTTCGTTTGCTCGACAACAAACTGGTTGCATATGTTGATGGNGATGACAATCTTCACGGTGGTATTCAAGGTGAAATGTACGGCATTACAGCACCGTACGAGGGCCTACCGCCTCAGGAAGCACCTGTACAACAACCTCCTGTTGAAACAGCGCCACCCGAGCTGGAACCAGTAACTNCTGTCAGCAAGTCTGTTCCAGAACCTGTTCCAGCCACAACTTCTGCAAGTGGANACATTGTCCAGACCGTTGTCGATGTGGTCGTAAAGCACACAGGATACCCAGCAGATTTTGTTGAATTGGATCAGGATTTGGAAGGTGAATTAGGAATTGATACGGTAAAACAAGCCGAAATTATGGTCGACATACGCCAGCATTTCAATCTCCCAGTGGATGAGACGTTCGTACTCTCCGATCATCCAACGTTGAATCACATGATTGGATACATTCAGAAAATGCAAGGTGGCGAAGCATTGGCACCCACATTGCCCTCTCCAACGGTAGAGATGCCATCTGAAGCAGATGTAGCCGAGGAAGAACCACCAGCAGAAGCCTCAACAGAACCAGTTCCTGTGTCTGACGAAGCCATGACGCAACAAGTCATCGATGTCGTCGTAAAACACACAGGTTATCCAGCCGATTTTATTGAGTTGGATCAGGACCTTGAAGGGGAGTTAGGCATTGATACAGTTAAGCAAGCTGAAATCATGGTTGATATTCGTGAACTGTTCAATCTTCCAGTTGATGAAGACTTCTTGCTTTCCGACCATCCAACACTGTCCCATATGATTGCCTACATTGTTCGAATGAAGGGAGGTTTAGCCCCGGCTCCTGTTTCTACACCCACGCCAATTCCAGAGCCAGTCCACGCACCCGTCGAAACACCAGTTACCGCTCTACCCAGTGATACGGGCATCGAAGCATCTCTTGTCGAGGTCGTTGTCAAACACACAGGTTATCCGGCTGATTTCATCGAAATGGATCAAGATCTTGAGGGCGAACTCGGAATTGATACCGTAAAACAGGCCGAAATTATGGTCGATGTTCGCGAGATATTCGCCCTACCTGTCGATGAAGATTTCTTACTCTCCGACCATCCCACACTCAACCACTTCGTTGCCTACATCGTCAGGATGAAAGGAGGTGGGCAAACTGCTGAACCCTCACCAATCGTTGAAACCGTTGTTGAACCACAGTCAGTTAATTCGCCCCTTCCAATTGAGCATGATGGTTGCCGACGATGGCAGGTCGAGGTAGAACAAGCCGAATCTGTTCCTTCAAAGCTCACGCTTGAAGGAACAATCGCAGTCACCGATGATGGATGGGGAATTGCAGAACACATTTGCTCACGTCTCGAAGAAAGAGGACTCTCCACGGTTCGAATTGGATTCGAAGTCGGAATTCGAGACGTATCGATTCAATCCGAACATGGCCGAACCGTNCATCGTGGCGATCCNGCAAATCCAGAACACATCGAATCCATCACAACCTCACTNTCTTCAATGAACGTCGTTGGCATNCTCCATCTTGCACCAATGAAACTTGCTTCAGCAAGCTGGTCCGAGGATACATTACCGTCAGCTCAAATTTCCTTAGCAGCACACGGTTGGTTTGGACTCCTCAAAGGAATGGATGCTCATTTGGCTGGNCTGAGTCAGGGCCTTATCGCCAGTGTTACTGCAATGGATGGCCGACANGGGAACATCGGTGAGCGTTTCAATTCCATTCAGTGCGCAGCCTCCGGAGTCACAAAATCGTACGCCTTTGAGCGGCCGAATCTACGAACCAGAGCTCTCGACGTTCACCCTGAACTTATCTTCGATGCTGCGACAGCGGCTGAGCAGATTGAAACCGAGTTGTTTGAACGAGCAGGTGAGGTCGAAATTGGTTTGGATCGAGATGGCCGAAGATGGCTACTCGCTGCATTTGCAGAGGATGTTGTTGGAAACGTCCAACCACTCGAATCCGATGACGTCTGGCTTGTTTCGGGTGGTGGGTCAGGAGTTACAGCAGCCTGCATTGTTGGCGTTGCTGAGGCGAGTCAAAACGCAGAAGCATCGTTCCATTTGCTTGGACGTTCTGTTTTAATCGAACAAACTGCTGATTGGTTGGATTGGAGCGAAGAAGAATTGATGAGGGAAAAGATGTCGCTTCGGGAACGCTTGGCAGAGGCCTCATCTAATGGAAAAGTCACAATGGTCGAGTGGAACAAAGCTTGGCAGAAATTCACTCGAAGTATGGATGTTTACAGCACGCTCTCACAAATCGAAGCGACGGGTAATCGTGCATTCTATCACTCCATTGACGTTACCGACGCAGGTGCTCTCTCTTCTCTCGGGGCATCGCTCTCAAATCCAATTACTGGTATCGTGCATGGTGCGGGATTGGAGGATTCGAAACTTGTAGCGGACAAGGCATGGGAGACTTTTGACAACGTTGTGAGAGTCAAGATCGATGGTTGGAGTGCCCTGATGAATGCGGTCGAAGCATCTCAAGGAGAGTTACGTTTCGCATCCGCTTTCACATCGGTTGCTGGACGATTCGGCAATGGCGGTCAGACCGACTATGCTGCTGCAAACTCAATTCTCGATGCAGAAATGGCGCGTCTAACTGCAAAGGGAACATGCAGAGCAGTCGCAATTGGTTGGACAGGATGGCGAGATGTTGGAATGGCCACACGTGGCAGCATTGAGGCCGTTTTTGAGGCGGCTGGAATAGAAACATTGCCTGTGGATGTAGGTGTCCAGATTTTTGTTGATGAGGCACTTCGCGGAGGAAAGCGACGGGTCATCGCATGCGGTTCTCTTGGACTCATGGACCGGTTTGACTCCTTCCGAGAGGCCCCACTCATGCTTCCNGGAGAGATGGCAGCCATCATGGCGGATCCTTCTCGCTTCCCATTCATCGATAAGGTACTCGCATTCGAAGAACATCAAGTGGTCATGACACAGAGTACGCTTTCAGTAGTCGATCACCCGTTCTTGAGCGATCATGCCATTGATGGTGTGCCGTATCATCCAGGTGTAATGGCGATGGAGATGTTTGCTGAGAATGCCTTGCTTCTCTGTCCAGACACGTGCCTTGCTGGATTTGAACAGGTAAAATTCGGCCTACCGGTGAAGGTGATGAAAGGGACAATGCGTGTACGTGTGGAAGCGAAACTGGAACGAAAGCAGGGTGATTTGACTTGGGTTAAATGTCGGCTCGTTTCGGATTTAACAAATTCAGAAGGCGTAGTCTTCGGCGAGCGTGACCATCATGAAGCAACGGTACGCCTCGTCAAAAAATCCGATGATTTGAGTGAATTCATGCAATCTGAAATCGCTGCGCTCCCCACCATAGGCACACCCCCATCAGGTCGACTTGAGCACCACGCATCCTTCATTTATCTGCGATATTTCCACGGCCCCAGATTCCAATCCCACGGTGGTGTATTGCGCGGTGTTGGAGATGCCTCACAGCCAGGTATCGATGGAATTGCACTCATGCGCCATCAACTGCCTGCCACAGACCAATTTGCTCAGGAAAGAGACGGAGAGGATATTCTGCTTGAGGCACTCCCTATGCTGATTGAAGCAGGATTCCAAAATGCAGGTTTGGTTGCGATGGAATCTGAAGGGTTCAGTAGTTTGCCCGTTGGTATCGAATGGTCGACATTGCTTCGTGTGCCTGAAAAGGATGAACAATTGCGTCTGCGATCAATTCTTCTTGCGAATGAAGACGCTGGCGTAACGGTTCACGATGTTCTCGTTGTTGGTTCAGATGATGCGCCTATTCTTGCGTTGAAGGGACTCCGTTTGAAAGCCATGGCTCCAGTTCCAGATGATCAGAAGTTTACACTCGAGCGATAAGGTGATTCCTTGGCAGCAACCTTTCGCTGGCTTGAACTTGAGAACGGCCCACGTTGCTTGCTTGCAACATGTCCAATCACGAAACACTTACCAGAGAAGCTTGAATTCATCGATTGGGATGAGATCAAGACGTTCAAGACTGCCAAAAGGCAGAATGAACACTTCTCGGCTCGCTGGCTACTCGAGGAGGCGGTGAAGGAGTGGGGTGGCATTGATTGCTCAGGAATTTCCGTCCATCGGACNGAGGAACGTGCACCATACCTGCAAGCCATCCAAGGTTTGTGGACCCAACCAACATTGCCAAGTATATCCATCGCACACAGCCAAACCCTTGCTTGTGTTGCACTTATTGACCAAGGTTGGACTGTCGGCGTGGATGCAGAACCCTTCAATCGACCTCCGAGTACTTCGGTCTATGATATGATGGCCAAAGGGCACGAATTGGTTCTCCTCCAATCGGGTAAATTGGACGCTTTACAGGCTTGGACTTCAAAGGAAGCGGTGCAAAAAGCTGCGCGTATGGGCATGCATCTTAATCCGAGAGATCTTGTCCTATCCTCAAACGGTTTGAAAAATAAAATTACAATTGGAAATTCAATTTTTCAATTGGAAAATTTATCAAACGANGCTTACCATATNACCCTTGCATGGGCTCGTGATAATCATCCTATTCGAACGTTGGAGGATGATTTGTTGGATGCAACACGGGAAGCGATGCGTTCGGGCGATGATTGGAAGGTCGGATGCGCAACAATTCGAAAGAATGTCTGACTACTTGTTCCAAAAACGGCTCGATTCCCAGTCAAGACCAAGCATGATACCTACTTCGGTGAGTATCACATAATTGAACAACAGATAGGACAGATATGCGGTAATGAGGACCGCCAGAGAAGTATTGATCACTTTCTTGCGTTGCCGTTTTACATCATCAAATGTGCATATACCCCGGTTTCTGAAATACAAGAACAAGCCAACGATGACGGACATTGATGCGATGGCCAACATTGTGGGCCGAAACCATTCGTACCCACCCTCTCCCCAATACAGCGTGTTTGAAAGCGCTGCGGCGCTGCTCACGCTTGCAAGGCCAAACAAGACAAGCACAACNCTAGGTAGACAACACATCGATGCAATGATCGTCGATGTAGAAATGACTTTNATCAAGGACTTGACATTTTTTCCCTCATTTTCCATTGTATCACTCCCCATTGAAACAATCTGCAAACTGCNTTGAATCACTCGGATTTGTATAGGCTTGTATTGGCAGCACATCAACACCGTTGGACCATTTGCCTAGATTTGTTAGCATACCCACATTGACGAGATTCGCATAAGCAAAATCAGCTGTATTGAGATCGCCCCTGCTTTGGGCAACAACCCAATCTGCTTGAGCATCAATGCGTCTGTAAAATGCCCAATCGGCGAGGGTGTCATGTGCCTCATTGGCTGGTATGTAGTGCGTTGCGACCAACCTTGGGAATCCATAACGATCGCTGGGTATGTACAAGAGAAGCGTTTGATTTTCATCGACCTCCTCGAACAATGCATGCTGGTGAACGCTGTTGCATTGCCCTACCGTCATGTCGTCTTCACTAACAACAAGATGGACAATGGAATTTTCTGGCAGGTTGCTGTAATCTGGAACCCACTCCTCTTGGACTGGGCGAGCGGCTGCCATCTCTGTATCGACAAGCACTGTCTGATTTCCCCATCCCATGTTTTGAGCCATGCCGAGGGCTTGGAGTGAGTAAGCCCCTCCTAGACTGTGTCCACCAATCCAGAGATGTTGTGGCATGATTGTTAGGTTGCCAAGCACGTTATCGATTGCAGCATCACGTGGTGATGCAGTAATCAGTCCGTCCAGGTGCTGCAAGGCAGATTGAATGGAGAGCATTCGAGGAACATGGTGTGGCCAATCCGAGGTCCCGTTGACGATTGTTGCTTCAAAATCATCGCCTCCATCNGGTCGGATATCGGTTGGATACTGAATGTAGGCGACAACCATCCCTTTTGCAGACAAATGGTCAATCCAGTCTGTGTACGAATCNATNGAGGGATTGTTNAANGCATGGAACAGGATTGCTANTGGAACCCCTTCAATACCGGGTTCCTCCGGTAAATGAGGAAGTGTGAGGTACACTGAGAACTCGATGTCTTCTTCTGTAGGGCCTTGAATCGCNACAACCTCATCCGGTAACTCATAGGCGTAACGGATGGTTGTACGATCGAACGGTCCTGCTTCGGCGCCGTACCCCATCGCAGGGGCGTCTGGAGGCGACGGTGCAATCCCAATGAGTGCGGGTATACCTGGCATGACTAGCCATGCTGCAAGGAACACAACCAGAACATGGAGGACGGTGGTCCCTTTTTCCTTCCAATTTTGTTTGGAATCAGGTAGACCAGGAGGCCCCTTCACAGCGATTGCAGTACCCAAGAGAACGACCCCATAGATTGTAGGAAGGAGCAAGAATGCTCCACGAATGTATCGATAGTCCATCAACACAAAAATAACCCATGAAGCCAAAACTGCTCCAATCATACAGAAGAACAGCCCTTGAATGGGTCTGGAAAGACGATTACCGCGATGGTGTTGAAGGGATGAGTATACACAAAACGTAAGGAAAACCGCTGACAAAAAGGTAATGATTGCAACATTTTCTCGTAGAATGAATGTCCATGAAAGGGTTCGAATCGCTTGCGGCCAAATCGCATTCTCAATGGATTCCCCTTGAATCAACATAAGCACCGATTCTGCCAATGCAATAAATGCGCCAAAGGCAATCATCACCGCAGGAAAGGCAGGTGATGAGGCAAAACGCTGAAGAACAAAAATCTCCGAAGAATCCTCTTGTTCCATAGCATAAACAACTGCTTTGGGTTCAAAAAACGTCGTTTAAACTATCAAGCGTTTACGTTACGGATTTCGGGTGTTTGGTCAGCAATCATAAACTCAAGCATTGCGGCCCACATAACGAATTCCATGCTCTGTTCGAGCTCCTCAACTCCGCCAACCATCTCAATCATGTTATCGAGCGTATCATCGGGTGAATGATAGGCACTGTAATCAGAATCATATGCGCCAAGGTGGAAGATGGTCTGTGCTCCAAGATTACGGAAAGTCACGTGATCAGAACGACCGAATGTGTCCTCGTGAACATCGAGAACGAGGTCTTCATGATCTTCCCAATGCTGATCACAGCCTGAACCATATGTTCCGTCGATTCGAAGGTCCATTGGTGCTTCCAAAATGTTCCTGTGAACGTGGTCAAGGACAGTGGTAATTTCAACGTCTTGAACATCTGGGTCGAAGTCTGGTCCTGACCAGGCATGGTAAGGATAAGGTTCTCCCGTCGGCTTTCGTGCTGGATAGGAAATGCCCATCATGTCCATGTTGATGTAGAATCGGAGTTCTTTGTCGGTAGGAAGACAATAATCACATTCATTGTTTGCAAAGGCATTCGAGCCACGCAATCCTTCTTCTTCAGAAGACCACAACGCAAGGAAGGTGTCGCACTCAACTTCAATGTCGACAAATGCCTTGGCAAACAACATCATGCTGACTGTCCCACCCGTGTTGTCGTAAGCTCCTTCGTAGGTTCCTCCACCTGGCGGACCACCGGGGAACATGATGTCCATGTGGCCGCCCATTCCTTGTACGCAAGAGGCATCTCGGCCACGCTTCCACGCAATAACGTTCAGACTCTCTGGTTCAGCGGGATTACCGTGATCAAAGACCCTGAGAATGTGAGTTTCATAGCCCAAGCCTTCAAAATGACCTTGGAAGAAAGAAGCGGCACGTTCGAATGCGGGGTTCGGTGAACCCATCCATCGGTTGATGTAGCCACCGCATTGTGTGGTATCGGGACAAACACTCGTGATGTGTTCCATTTTCTCCATCCATTCCTTTCCATTGACGATTGGTGTGCCATTGGTGACGTCAGGTTCGTACGCAGTTCCGGTGCCATCAGGATGTACGATGGTTAATTTCACTTCATCAACGTACGGCGTTAACAAGAGCTTGCCGTTCATCGACTCGCCCTCGACCATGGCGTATCCATTAGGGATGATGTACCCGTCTACGAACAACATCACATCATTTGGAACAGAAATTGCCCGTCCGCTTCCTAGAAGCTGGAATTCGTGCCATTCACCGCTCTTTAGGACAACATCCGATGGTGTTTGGTAGTCGATTTGGAATACGATGGGCACACCCTCTTGGATGGTTTCATCCTCACCAAAGCATCCAGAAAGCGATGCAAGCAACATGAGAGCAACAAGAAACATTCCTTTGGACGCACGCCCAACCTGCATAAATCAGCCTATGGACGTCCGCTCATAGGCTTTGTCTGTGAAGGTGCGGATAGCGGGAGTCGAACCCACGACATAAGGTTGGAAACCTCAGATGATAACCACTTCACCATATCCGCACGGTGGTATTCTGTCCGAACAAGCACCCTTTTTTGAGCGCATCGGTCGAAACCCATCAATTCAGACCTGGGGGTGGTGGTACTGCGTCGTAACCCAATTCCACTCTCCTTCGCTGAACGATATCACGATCAGACATTATTCGATTGTACACGACTTGGGTCGCCTGTGATTTCCGCTCGTCGTTGTCTTTCATGCGGCGATTCTTACCTCGAATCATGAGCATTCCAAACAGGAATGTCAGAAGAATTGCAGCAGCTCCGACTTGGAACAATGGCATTTCATACACGCTGTCCCACTCAAACGAATCATCGGTTGTGGACGACTTGGAACTGTTGTAGACATTCAATCGGATTGTTACTGTATCCATTGCTACTTCAGCGCCCGGCTCTGTGACCGTAAGAACGAGATTGTAATTTCCTTCAGTGCTTGCAGAACCAATGAAAATCTTTGGCAGAGTGTTCCCAGATTCAGAGGTAAAAATCAACGTTTGTGAACTTGTTTCAGATTGAATATTCACCAAGGATTGCAATTCGATTTTAGCAGTAAACCCGTCGCTCATACTTGTTGTAACGGTGCACGAGAAGGAGAAATCCCCTCCTGTTACAGTATCGGCTGGAATCTGAGTTGGTGTGCATTCGAGGGTTGCTTCACCAGCATTCCTGTTGGGGTCGTTCGGCCAATGATCAGGTTTGTGAGCACCCGATGTTTCGTTGTCACCCCACCCATCTCCATCAGAATCAAGATGCTGAGAGTCATGGTCGGGGAAGGCATCCTCATCATCAGCATACCCATCACCGTCCCTGTCAGGGCAACCAATCAGCGAACCTCTGAAAGCGGTCCCGTATTCGTTAGGGCATTGATCTGCGGCGGTTCCAGAGGATTCGTCTCCGTACCCGTCCATGTCATCATCGTACCATTGTGAACTATCATCTGGCCACAGGTCGTTCAAATCGGAGTACCCATCACCGTCTGAATCAACGCACCCAAAGACGTCGTTCGTCGACGTACCAGCATCCTCGGGACAAGCATCGCCTTGCGTTCCGTTTAACTCATCGCCATAGCCATCGCTGTCCGTATCGTTCCATTGTGTTGATTCACCGAGGAATGCGTCGTTGGAATCGGACATACCGTCTGCATCTTCATCATCACAACCGAAAAAGTCACGGAAGGATGTTCCTGGGGTTGCAAGACAATCATCGCCCTCAAAACCAGCTGGGTTATCACCAAACCCATCCCCGTCCTGATCAGCGTGTTGAGTCGCTTCGTTTGGAAAAGCGTCTGAACCATTGACGAGCGTCCATTGAGCATCGCCATCAGAGTAGCCATCACCATCTGTATCGATGCATCCGAGTCGATCGAGTGTAGAATTTCCAGCAATCAGCATGCACTTATCTTCCAAATCATCGTACCCATCACCATCAACATCGCTCGCACGGGTTGGATCGGATGGGAATGCATCGTTTTCATCGGAAATACCGTCGCCATCGCTATCCACACACCCATGGCGGTCGATGGTCGAAGTGCCGGGGACTCCTGGACAGGCATCCGGCTGAGGCCCTGTTGCGTTATCTCCGAAACCATCACCGTCTTGATCGAGCCACTGGAATTTCAAATCCGGTAGTTCATCGATCAGGTCATCCCAGCCATCTCCATCCGAATCCGTACAACCGTATCGGTTGCCCATCGTTGAATTCCCGTTCGTATTCGGACACGCATCCGGAGTTGTTCCACCGGGATTGTCGCCGTATCCATCACCATCAATATCGGACCACTGGGTTATGTCGTCCGGGTGTGTATCTTGGATATCTGCCCAACCATCTTGGTCGGTGTCTGGACAGCCGAGTGTACTGTTTTGCCACGAATCACCGAATTCAGACGGACATGCGTCAGGATAGTTTCCACTCGCATTATCGCCGTATCCATCACCATCACTGTCTGTCGTTTGAGTAGCATCATACCGGAATGCATCCGCTCCTTGGGATACATTCCATAGTCCGTCAGCGTCTGAAATTCCATCGCCATCTGAATCGGGACAACCGATGCGGTCCAAGGTTGAATCACCGAATTGTGTTGGGCATCCATCGGGGTTGGTCCCACTCGCATTATCACCATAGCCATCACCGTCTGTATCTGCCGATTGTGTTGGGTCGCTCGGGAATGCATCAGCCCCATTGAGGATTGTCCAGGACGCATCTGCATCCGAGACACCATCGCTGTCTGTATCGGGACAACCGTTGCGATCGACGGTCGATGTCCCGGGTTGTGAAGGACATTCATCGCCGTTCGTTCCAGCGGGATTGTCACCAAAGCCATCACCGTCCGTGTCCGATTGTTGCGTCGCATCGTTTGGCAGGATATCCGCTCCATCTGCGATTGTCCACACGGGTCCGTTTGTTCCGGTTAAGTCCTCATCCGATGCGCCATCAGCATCGCTATCTGGACAGCCAAATCTGTCAAGTGACGATGCACCTGCCACTGAAGGGCAAGCATCTGGATTTGTTCCAGTGCTTTCGTCTCCGTATCCATCTCCGTCTGCGTCGCTCCATTGGGTTGAATCCATTGGGAAGGCATCATCACCATCAGCGTATCCATCACCGTCCAGATCACTGCAACCAAGATTACCAACTTCTGTTGACGTTCCGAATGTGGTTGGACAACTGTCAGCATTCACTCCACTTGCGTTGTCTCCATAACCATCTCCGTCTTGATCAGCCCATTGACTTGGTTCACTCGGGAAGGCGTCTGCACCCTGTGCTGAGGTCCAACCTGCATCACCGTCTGAATAACCATCACCATCGCTGTCAATGCAACCAAATCGGTCTTGATAGGACGTCCCAAGTGTCGTGTTGCAGGCATCGCCTTCTGTTGCAGGAGGTGGATTATCTCCGTATCCATCCCCGTCTTGATCGGACCACTGTGTTGCATCTCCGAGGAAAGCATCGGCCCCGTCGGTTACGGTCCACGCCGAGCCGTTGATNCCAGTTGGGTCTGGATCGCTTGCACCATCCCCGTCTTCGTCTGGACAACCGTTTCGGTCGATGTTTGAGAAAGCCTTGACAGAGTTGCAAGCATCTGCACCGTTGCTAACGAGCCACGTTGCATCGTTGTTNGANTANCCNTCACCATCGTCGTCCAAACATCCGAAACGGTCAGTTGTTGAATTNCCGAGGACCGTGACACATGCATCCGCTTCGACACCTGCTGCATTGTCGCCGTATCCGTCAAAATCTTGGTCAGCCCATTGCGTAGTTTCGGATGGGAAAGCGTCAGCACCTTCGTTTGCGGTCCAAGTAGCATCAGGATTCGAATACCCGTCACCATCGCTGTCGGGACATCCTTCACGATCGTTTGTTGACGTCCCATATGTGTTTGGACAATCATCATCGTCGTCCTCAACACCATCAAGGTCCGCATCCTCTGTAAGATTGACCAAGTTCGTTTCCTGATTGACTGCAAGCGAGAAGAATTGCGGCCCTACTGGGACGTTCGTACCATTGATATGGACTTCCCACGTTCCCTGAGCAGGGCTTGCAAATTTCAATCCGCGAAGCGTGTCAACGTTGTTTGACAATTCAGTCCATGTGCCTGATGGATCTTTAACGGCGAGGTCGAGGTCGTTGATGAGTTGCGCCCCAACGACAGGCGTGGCTGCAGGATCAATCCATGAGAGGGCGATGTGAAGGTCGGGTGCTCCGCTTGGGACGTTGAAACTCCAACCACGGTTTGCACCGGTGATGACGCTCTCATTCTCAATCCACGAGGAGTTGAGCGCCTGACGCAGATCAATACGCCCCCATCCTTCATGATTGTTCGGAGCAGTTTCACCAGCACCATTGGTCGAGGAACTGTATTGGCCTGCCATATCGGTTGCGCTCACAGCGAAAATCGCCTTGATGAGCGAAGAGTTTGGATTTTCATGACCCATATTATCGATTAAATGTTCGAGCAAGAGAGCGGTTGCGCCTGCGGTGAGAGGCGTAGCCATGCTTGTTCCACCCATGTAGGTGTACTCTGAATTGTATGCTCCCCAACCAACCGATGTGGTGTAGCGTGACTTCGTAGACAGGATGAATGTTCCAGGTGCCACAATATCTGGTTTCAATCGCGAATCATCGGTTGGACCGCGACTTGAGAATGCAGCTAAACCCTCTGGATTATTTGCTGTACGATCGGAATTGATTGGGTTGGTGGGGAAGACTCTGGTGCTGCTACTCGGAGGGTCGCGAAACACATCCCATGTCATTGTCTGTGTCGGGCGGTTGTTTTCCGAGGCCCCAACAGTGAGTACATTTTTTGCAGTCGCTGGCGAACCTAAACTATCGAGGTCGACTTCGCCATCGCTGTTTGCATCAGCACCTTCATTGGCGGCGGCAAAAAGAATGGTCATATTGGTATAATCTCGTGCAGAGCTATCGGCTTGCATAGAACCTATGGTGTACTCTCCATCAACGCTTCTACCCCAAGAGTTCGTGTGCACTCTTGATCCATTCTCTGCACCTGCTTTGAACAATTGAGTGTAATCGGGTGGTAATCCGAGAAGCGTAGTCTTACCTGCCGAGTTGCAGTAGACGCCAATGGCTTGGAAATACAGGCGTGCTTCAGGTGCAATACCCTTGATGTTGCCTGAGGAATTTGTACCATCTCCAAGAACCGAACCCGCTACGTGGGTGCCATGCCCATCGATGTCAGCGGCTCCATCGTCCGCCGGAGAACCACAACTGGAGGCGTCCGATGCACTCATTCCCCATGAAACAACGTCGACGATGTGGTCTCTGAAATCAGCATGCATGGTCGAATCGTTGGTTCCACTATCAAGACCTGTATCTGCAACGGTGACGATGATGCCTGTACCGTCAACACTGTTCCACGAACTGTTGATGCTGTTAACGATGGTTTGGTCCCAAAGGTCATCGGCTTTGACAATTGTATCTGCGACATCGTTTTGCAATTCAGCCCACATCTTTTCTTCCATCCATTCAATTTCATCTTGTTCTGCCAACCACGCAAGGGCTGAGGATGCTTTGTCGATGTAGAGTGTGGCAAACCGTCCAACGTGGTAATGGACATCAATATCCGTTCTGTCTTCGATGTCTTGAGGGAGATTGACTCCTGATAACACGACGTTGATTGGAACGACGTCGTCAGCATAAAAGAAGCCCGAAGGACCGATGTCTAGCCCAAGGAGTGCTTGTGCTAATCGTGTTCGGATTTTGTCTGTTGGGTCGAGTTTTACAACGCCTTCAACCCCAAGAGAGGCGAGGAATCCAACAGATTGTTTGTCGATTTCACAATGGAAACCTGTCCCTGGAATGAACGAATAGCAAGCGATGTCAGCTTCCTCAAGTTCGATGACCCAATCGCTGGGGATGGGATACGTGTGTGTGAGGATGTAGTTTCCATTCAGTTGTTTTTCTCCCGTAACGGTTTGCCAATTTTCGATGGGTGTAACCGTTGCATCTCGATGGAGAAGGTCGACGGTACCGGCGCCTAGGTCCGAATCATACCAACCGCTTGCGAGCTCCATGTTTGGAGAGATCCCGAGTTGAGAAAGTAAATCGAGATCAGCATTTGTTTCTACTTTGACATCCGGCGAAGGTTGAGCGAATGCAATTGGAGCTGCTAATTGCGCCAACATGAGACAAACGAGGAAGGTTGAAACTCGGACATGTGAAGCCGGCATGAGTCGTTGTTAGCACCGGTTACTCATCAATGATTTGCATTGGCCAAGTTCCGATTGATAACGAGCATTGAAAGGAGGGTCGCGTCAGCCCAACCTATGCGAGGCATGGGTTCCGGGGGTGGCGATGCAATGGAGCCATCCGATATTAACGAACGAACCCAGATTGTAGGTCGCCAAATTTGGCGTGTTGTTCCGTATGCCAAGCGATACCCAGGGCGNGTTCTGTCAGGGATTTTTGGCAACGCCATGGCGCGATTTTTCGACCTGATGCCGTTTGTTGCCATCGGTTTGGCGGTTGATTATTTCACAGGTGGAGAGTTGTTCGGTCCACAGATCGTTCAGAATTTTGTCACTTCTTTTGGCGGAGATCCAGCGATTGGCTATGGTGTGCTCATCTTCCTTGGATTCTTTTGCTTGGCCATATTTCAGGGAATATCCGAGTATTCCTGGCAAACGTTGGGTTACAAAATTCAACATGATCTTCGAATGGACGCAACCAAGTCCCTGATTGCGATGGAAGCATCGTATTACGACATGCGACAAACCGGACAAATCATGGCTGTATTGTCCAGTGACGTAAATCAGCTCGAAGACGTCGTTTCAGATTCATCAACGTCCATTATTCGAATTATTGTCACCTTTTTCACTGCGTTTTTGATTCTGGTTCTTATGTCCTGGAAACTTGCCGTCGTTCTCTTCGGACCAATCATCTTCATTGTCCCAATTGTGTATTGGTTTTCAACCAGCGTCCAAAGAAAGTATCGAAAACAGCGNGAATCAACCGGNGATATCACAGCNGTCCTTGAGAACCTCATATCAGGNATTGCTGTNGTTCAAGCCTACAANGCAGAAGAATGGGAAGCCAACCGTGTTGATCGGGAATCAGGTGCTTACCGTGATCAGGCCATGGGGGCAAGCCAAGATCGGAACCGATTTATCCCAATGATTTACGTTGTCGCTGGAATTGCATTCGGCCTTCTGGTAACGGCTGGAGGCTGGTTGGCCAAACAAGGTGACATCACAACAGGCCAGCTGGTCACGTTCTTGTTGATCAGCACTCGAATGACCATGCCTATGTTCATCTTTGGAATTCTCGTAAACCAACTACAGCGTGGTGAAGCTGCTGCTCGTCGTGTCTTTGCTGCCATCGATTTGGAACCAACGATTGTCGATGATGAAAATGCCACTGAATTGCTCGGACCAATTGAATCNGTAGAATTTAGAGATGTCCACTTTACCTATCCAAATACAACCACCAAGGTGCTAAGCGGGATTTCATTCTCCGTTGCGGGTGGTCAATTCTTGGGNGTCATGGGCCATACAGGTGCAGGAAAGACAACGATCCTGAAATTGCTCATGCGCTATTACGTCCCGGACTCGGGAGAGGTCCTCATTAACGGAAACAACATCAATACGTTCACTCTTGCAAGCGTCCGTGAAGCAATTGGCTTTGTTAGTCAAGACCCCTTCCTTTTCTACGGTTCAATTCGAGACAACGTTCAGTACAACCAAGTTGCTGAAGAGAGTGAGTTGTTGAAAGCATTGGAACTCGCTGGTGCACTCGAATTTGTTGAGGAATTAGAAGACGGTATTGAGACGATGGTCGGTGATCGTGGAGCCATGCTGAGCGGTGGTCAGCGTGCTCGTGTTTCGCTTGCGCGCGCTCTCTTGAAGAAACCATCCTTGCTGATTCTCGATGAGGCTTCAAGCGCACTTGATGCTGAGACTGAACGTCGAATCCAAGAAAACCTTCTCAGCACAGGCTCGGGTCGTGCAACGATTGCAGTTGCTCATCGGTTGAGCACAATTCGCAACGCAAATGAAATACTTGCCATGGTTGATGGAGCCATTGTTGAACGCGGAAAGCACGATGAGTTGCTCGAGCACCAAGGTGTTTATTCCAGTCAGTGGACCATNCAAACCGGTGATATGGCTGGAATGTGATTACGTTCGCTCTAAAATTGGCCGAAGGATTGTTGTCATCTGTTCCTTCGGATCAACGGGAATAAACGATTTNTTNCCCCANAGNATAAGCACAGAGATAACAAAAAACAACGGAATTCCAATAATAAGTGACCATATGGCAATGGTGAGGTCAAGGAAATAATACTCTTCAAACAGTTCAGAGACAACAATTGTTCCGAAGAGAACAACAACCCGCGTAAAGGTCAGAACAGAACGTATCGTTAGCCAAATCTCTTCTTCGTCGGATTTCCCGAGAAGTTTTGTCTCAGCCATGAAGCATCTTGATTTCATTCATTGAAAGGNGTTGCGTCGATTATACGACTCAAAGTGTCCGTTCGCGGTCATCAATTTGGCGGCCAACACCTGCAGCCCCACCGGTNTGTCGAATCTCTCGCCATGCTTTGTTCACGCCCTGGCCATAGGCCCAATGAGCGAGAAAAACGAAGAGCGGCGCAAGAGCAACTGTTCCGATGGATCGATGTGGACTTGTTCCAATTGCTGCACCAAGCCAGGACAGTCCGATGTAGAATCCCATGAGACCAAGCGTTCCATGAACTGCGAGTCGAGACAAAGTCCAATCACCCTCGAGTGAGAACCATGGATAATCTGTCGCACCCCCCGTAGCAGCACCCGCAATCAATGCGATTATCGATAACGCTGTTAGCCACGGAAAGAAACCGATTGCAGTATGGGACCATGTTGCGATTTCAGGCCATCGCTTGTTGGCAACCATTCGCGTATAGCCATAGTTCCTCATCTGNTTCATGTANGGTTTGAATGGTCGTCGTCGACGATGTGGCATAACGTTTGAAGGGTCGATAAAGAGTTTATGACCTTCACGTTGTATCTTTGCGTCNAGGACCACGTCTTCAGCGCCGATGCAGCCCGGTTCGAAGAAGTTGACCTGNCGGAGATTTTCCATTCTGTGAGCGCAATTAACACCAGGGTTGTGGGTAATTGGCACCAATTCACCGCGTGGTTGTGCACCGTACCGTGTTCCTGCGGTCATGAATTTTGTACAGAANGCAACGTCAGCACATTTTGCTCCAAATGGATCNTCGTCAGGAGCAAAGTTTGGTCCTCCAACTGCACCAACTTCCGGGTCTTTGAACCATCGAATCAATTTCTCAGCCCAATCGAGGGGCGGAACTGTATCATCGTCCGTAAACAGCACAAGATCGTGGTCCATTTGCCGGAGTGCAAAGTTGCAAGCGTCGGCTCGATTTGTTGAAGGATCTTCAATCCACGTTGCGCCATACTTTTCGCAGACATCCTTTGTGTGGTCTCTGGATTTGGAATCTGAAATCACGATTTCAATGTCAGGATATGTCTGTTGCGTCAACCTGTCAAGAACGATGGCGAGTTCATCAGCGTTGTTGATGGTCGGAATCAAAATGGCAACCTTGTAGGGTGTTCCATCCTCCTTGAGTACAGGTTCCACCATGGCCATGCGTGATGGAACTCACATATCAAAAAGATGTTTCAATCGTCGTTNGCATTATTCCTTCGGCAGATGCTCAATGTCTTTTGNTTCAGGCAGTGCNGTTTGAAGGGTTTCTGATACCTTCAANTCGTCCAACCTGCGTCCTTGTGGAAGTACACGTGTTTCGTAGGAATTCATTGTCTCATTGTAGGTTTTCGCAGCGTTGGAGAGATGGCCACCAACCTTTGAAAAATGTTCGATCATCTTGTTTACTCGCTTGTAGAGTTCGCGAGAAACATCGTAGATTTCCTTCGCACCTTCGGCAAGTGCGTGTTGTTGCCAATACAAGGCGACNGTTCTTAGCAACCCCAGCATCGTCACAGGTGTCGCAATCAAAACAGATTTACTCATAGCGTAATCCATTAATTCAGGATCACTTGAGAATGCGGAAGCAGCCATCGCTTCNCTGGGAATGAACATGATGACGTGGTCAAATTCACCCTCAATCGTGTTTTGGTAGGCTTTGGCACTGAGTTCTGTGATTCGTTGCTTCATCGCTTTCGCATGTTTCAACAGCAATTCATCTTGTTGTGGTCCAGAGTCCAACTCCAACGCTTGTAGGAAGTGACTTCCAGTTGCTTTTGAATCGATGGGTAGCACAGCTTCCTGTGGCAAACGAACAACAAAATCGGGTCGGCTTCCGTCTTCAAGGGTCACTTGTTCAAAGAAATCAACATGCTCGCTCAAGCCTGCCATTTCGAAGAGTCGACGAAGTTTTACTTCCCCCCAATTTCCTCGAGTTTGTCCAGATGTAGTCAAAGCAGTAGAGAGTGCTGTGGTTCGTGTTGAGAGCGATTCTGTTTTATCACCCAAATCCTTCAAATGGCGTTTTATGCCTTCATATGCCCCCATTCGTTCCTTCTCCATATCGTTGTTGAAGCGAATCATCTTTTCCATTTCTTCTTTGAGCGGTTTCACCAAATTTTCAACCTCGNTTTTTCGTGTTTCAAGTGCATGCTCAGCATCTTTCTTNTCTGATTTCCAACGTTCCTCTGCGAGGCGAAGAAAGTCCTCTGAATTCTGCCGGGCGACGGCGGTTGCAACATTCTCCATTTCAGCGACGAGGATTGCTTTGTTTCCTTGAGCTGCTTGCGCTTCGACTTCTGCTCGAACCAATTCCGTTGAAAATTTCATCTTAGCCAAAAGCCATCCGAGGCCAATGCCTAAACAACTCGCAATAACAACAACCACAATGTCAAGAACATCAGTCATGAAGACCACTTCTGCCGAGGGTTCTTGAAGACGTCGGCCCACAAGGGGTCTTTCAACGCGCGAAAACGGCAATATCGGAATAGTAAGTTCATAAGCCGTCGAAAGGAGAGGTAGGCTGTAGGGGTGCCTCATATGTTGAATGTCACAGCTCGCCAAGAACTCATCAGCAAGATTCTGGACACATTGATGATCGTNGTCGAAGATGCTCGATTCGACTTCGAAGAAGACGGTTTAACCGTCCGAGTCGTTGACTCATCACACGTTGCAATGATTAAACTCACAGTTGACGCCGCTGCGTTTGACGGGTGGGAATTGGACGCGAAGAAGATCGGACTCGAGATGAAGAAGATTCGCGAAGTAACGACTCTTGGCGGATCAGGAGACTTGATTGAAATCTCACACCAAGACGGACAGGACTTCACCATGAGCCTCGGCAAGATTGTCCGCAACCTCCGTCCTCTCGACAATGCAACAATGGCTTCGCCACCTTCGTTGCCGAAGTTGGACCTCCCATGCAAGATAATCATGAACGGTGCTGAACTTGGCCAAGCGCTGAAAGCTGCCAAACAAGTCGGTGATCTTGTAAACTTCAGCATCGATGAATCCTCGTTTAAGGTTCATGTCCGAAACAACACCGATTCCGTCAACATTTCATTCGACAAAGATGAGATGGACGAACTGGTCTGTGATGGTGCAGCAAGAAGTCAATACAGTCTCACCTATCTTGAACCACTTTCCCGCAGATTCGGACCAAGCGACAAGGTAACCATTCAGTTTGGTGAGAATTTCCCTCTTGCAATGAATTTCACGTTTGAAGATGGAGCAGGTGAAGTCGATTATTTCCTTGCACCACGTGTTGAAAGCGACTACTGATCAGTATTCTCGCCATCCATGACCGCAGTCCTTACAGGTCAGCATCCGTGTTTCAGGCTCATCGGATGAGCGTGTCTGTTCGAGATAAAAGTAAACTTCAGTGCAATCGCATTTTGGACACATGTACGATTCGGTTGAGAGCACACCTTTTCGCTGATCGGAATCTTTGATGATTTCGTACTCACGCTTCTCAGCCTTGGTTGTGGTTTTGGTTTTGGAGAGGTCGATTTCCTTTCCACCAAGTTTCATTTTTACATTAGCAGGTCCCGTATAACCACATTTGTAGTTGGTGCAGGTGATGTCGCCACTTGGACTCGGGAACGAAAGAGTTCCACACTCGGGGCAAAACATGTCCAAGCCATCGACATTATACATTTAATGGTGGTGGTAACGCTTAGAGAATTGTTTGATTCTTTCAAGTGGATACATTTAGGCTCGACTGGAGCGTGGCAACATTCAATTCCAAGTGGAGAGTGGACGTTGTATGTGGCTGTGGTATTCTTGGCAATCAGCGGCCATTGTCAACGAAAACGGCGACGTTCTTGATGTTGAAATCAACAATGCCCGATTTTCAGTTCATGCAGCGAAAGACCGTCTAAAACTCGTGGCCAATGGACAATTGCCGCCTGAGGCGATTGTTCTTGCAGAAAGGTTCCCAAACGCAGCGCCAACTGCACATGGTTCCGATGAGTTGCCTGAATTTGATGTACCACAACCAACCATGATTCAGATGGAAATCGCCGATGAAGCAGCGTTGTTGCTTGCAAAGGAGGGGGTCGCAATTTCCGCAGCCGACCCCAATCGACGGTTGGAGCATCTTCTACGAGCCAGTGAGGAACTACGAACGCTCCATCTAACAATGGAGGCGCGTCTCGTTGAATGGGTCTGTCTTTTCCTCCCTTCTGCACGGTTTGAGACGAATCGTTCTCAAGTCGCTGGAAAACTCAGCGANGTTGACTCCCTGTCAGACTATGCATCACTCCTGCAAGTTGAGGATGCGTATGAACAGCCTTCCGATTCGGAATGGAAAGCCCTCCATGATTGGGCGGTGATGGTTTCCAATCAAGCTCGGCAATTGGATCGACTGGAACATGCAATCCGTCTTTTGGCCCAAGAGCATCTGCCATCCACATCAACGCTCGTTGGACCGCTTCTTGCGGCCCGCTTGTGCGTTGAAGCACATGGACGTGCCCGCCTTGCTCGCCTTCCCTCTGGAACGGTGCAAGTTCTTGGAGCGGAGAAGGCGTTTTTCAGTCATCTTCGCAGCGGAACTGCACCACCCAAACACGGACATATTTTCATGCACCCATGGATCTCGAGATCGCCGAGATGGATTCGAGGTAAAATAGCGCGAATGCTCGCATCAAAAATCAGCATCGCTGCGAGATTGGACGCCTTTGAGGGAACCCCAATGAGCCAAGACGACGTTGACCAAGTCGAGGCAAAAGTTGAGGCCATCCGCAAGGAATTTCCCAAACCTCCAAGGCGTTAAGGTGGTCACATGGCTAAGCATCGACGCATTCGTCCACTGTCCGACTACGTTTTGTTGGAAGGAAGAAATGTGTGGACNGTGAATGCAAACCCCGGGGTTGCAGTTCGGGGTGAATCCCTTCGGAAATTCCGAGGTGTTGAGCACCGTAGATGGGACCCAAACCGATCAAAACTTGGAGCGGGATTGTTGCGAACTCGAAATGATCCATCAAATCTTCTCCCAAAACCAGGTTCGACCGTGTTGTACTTAGGAGCAGGTCACGGGACCACGATATCGCATTTGCACGATCATTTGTGTGGTGCATCAAATGCACATCGAGGCCGTTTGGTTGCTGTTGATTTAGCACCTCGTTGCTTGAGAGACCTGACCCATTTGGCTGAGAATCGCCCAGGCTTGGTTCCAGTTTTGGGTGATGCACGAAAGTTCAACGCATGGGGTGTCTTGGTTCCATCTCGCATCGATTGGTTGTTTCAGGACGTTGCTCAGGCTGGCCAAGTTGAGATTTTTCTCTCAGCAGTTCGCCGATTCTTAAGCAAAGACGGAATCGGTTTGCTCTCTCTTAAAGCAGCGAGTGAGCGACACCAAGGCGGTGGCGATGCAGACATTTTTGCGACAGCAGTCGCTCAACTGTCTGCTGAAGTCGAACTGATTGAACACATCAATTTGACGGGATTNGAAGATCAACACGCTCTTTTCGTCGTTCGTAGGAAGTGAAACAATGCCTGAATTGCCTGAGGTTGAAACGGTTCGCAGAGGCCTCGAGCAAGCGATGGTTGGGCGGAGTTTGAAGAAAGTGATTCTTCGCAGGGAAAACCTTCGTTTTCCATTTCCTGAAGGATTTTGCTCTCGGGTTGAAGGCCTCCAAATCGATTCGATTCGAAGGAGAGCCAAGTATCTCTTGATAGACCTAAGTGATGGGAAAGTCATACTCTCTCATCTCGGAATGTCAGGGCGGTACACTCTTTTTGATGCACAGAAGGTGAAGCAATACGCCATGACTCAAGGTGGTGATGAAACATCACGATTCGGTTTGGCAACAGGATTTGATGGACGTCATGATCACGTTGAATTCCGGTTTGACGACGGAAGCATTGCTGTTTACACAGACCCGCGCCGGTTTGGAATAATGGATCTTATCGAAGGAGGAGAAGAAAGCATACACCCATTGCTGGAATCATTGGGTCCAGAACCCTTTGGAAATTGGAATGCCAAACAGCTTGCTCAACGGCTTGAAAAGAAAACGACGAGCATAAAAGTCGCCTTACTCGATCAGCGAATTGTCGTCGGAGTAGGCAACATCTATGCATGTGAGGCATTGTACCGTAGTGGAATACATCCACAACGGGAAAGCAGGACTTTGGTTCGTAAAGATGGTAAGCCAACAAAGAAGTTGGATGTGCTTGTTGAGAACGTTGTCCAAGTGCTCGAACAAGCTGTCGAGGTAGGAGGCAGTTCGCTGAACGATTTCGCCGATGTCAACGGGACACTCGGTTACTTTGGACATCATTTCCAAGCCTACGATCGAGAAGACCAACCCTGCTTGAAAGCCGATTGTGGTGGGACGATTGAGCGGATCACGCAATCAGGTCGCTCGACATTTCTCTGCCCGAGGTGCCAACGTTAGCCAGAGATAATTCCAAGCAACACCGTCGAAGCAAAGCCCCAGAGAACGAGAGCAGTTATCCTGTTCACCACAGAACCGTTTGAGCGTAACCAATCCAACAGCGGTGTTCCGGTCAAAAAGACCGCCACCAGAATATACCACGTCATGTCGATTGCCATACCAATGAATCCGATGATTAACTTCGTTTCAAGACTCATTCCGGACTCAAGAACTTGAGCAAGTACTGCTACGAGAAAAAGAGCAATTTTTGGATTAAAAAAGGCAATTGAAAACCCTTCCAAGAAGCCTTTTGCTTCTCCTTCAAGGGACCCTTCCTGCGTATCATCGACATGCATCCACATCAACCAACCGTACCAAAGAAGGAGTACGATTCCAATCAACTGTAAGCCAAGAAAGACTTGAGGAGCCTCTTCGAGAAGAACAATCAATCCGAAGATTGCAACGCCCGCATAGAGACCAAATCCAATCCCATGACCAACAGCACAAAGAACGCCTCGTCTGCGTCCACCAACGATGGTGTTACGAATCACCATCAAGAGGCTTGGGCCAGGGGAAATTGCTCCAAGGAAAAAGACCGTGCTTGCAGCGAGAATTGCTTCCCATGCGAGGTCCATGGTGGTGGGGCTGAATCATTCCTCTTGAGTGCTTTCATAGCAAGAAGAATGTGTATCCACCTTTCCAAGGATCAAGTTCAGCATTTGCCTTCGCTGTCGCTTCAGCATAAAGTGACGTGTATCTACGACTGTGTACTGTTTTGAGAATTGCCCGAAGGAAAGCCTCGTTCGACTGGCTCTTTTGCTTCTTTTCTGCCATGGAAGGAAATCAACATCAATGGTTATCAATCTTTCGATAATATGTCTAAACAAGATGAAATTTTACCGGAAAACGGCATTATCCTCGAATTCTCTTCAATTTCATGGAGGTGTGTTGGGTCAGAGTAGAATCGTTGACATCTCGGCGATATATTCTGAATCCTGTCGGCCCTGGGAGTCGAAGATGTTGCTCGGAGGGGTCCGTTCCTGGACCATGCCAAATCCTATTGTCAGATTGCTTTGTCTCGGTTGATGAAAATATGACATGGCGTGGCATCGAATCCATGTCATAATCGTCTAAATCTTCCTGCAAAACGACACCTGCCATCTTGAGTTTACGTTTTGCTCGAAGAGCAGAAACTGCTTCTCTTCGGTGTGAAGACCGGAGTATATCCAATCCGAAATGTGTGCCAATCATCGCCTCTCGACAATCAGGAACGTCGAACCATCGTTCCGAGCGAAGTGTTGCCTGCTTGACGACTTGAAGCGACTTGAGATGGATAGCAGCAAGTCCCGGTGCAACGTGATTGTAAGCGCCCACATCCATCGCAATCCAAGCTGGTCGTCCATTGCTCAGGCGAACATCGCTTTCTGCAACATAGCCTGGATTCGGCCCTACTTTTGTTGTAGTGGAATGCCCAAATACCACAGTCCGATCTGGATCAACAGCGTAAGCATGGGTGTAGAATCGTTTTCGAATCCAAAGGAGTTCTTTGTCTCCTTGCAAATCCAGAGGCATGCGAGGATCGTAACCTGCATGGACCAAACGAAGATCGTCGAGGACGATGTGATTCGGAAGGTTGTCCATCCACATTAGATCGCTTGCGAATTGTTTCTTTGCATCGTAAAGGTCACCTTCAGCTCGGACAATGTAAGAACCCCAGGTTGATCTTCCTCCACGAACCAGCCAAGGCTGCCACAATTCAACACTCCCGTCATCCTGCAGTGATGAAATAGCCATCAACTCGTGGTTTCCTTTCAAACAGATGATTTGCGGGTGCGTTCGGATGAAATCGACTACGCCAGCAGAATCGGGTCCACGATCGATCATATCTCCAAGGCAGACGACTCGGTCTTCTGGATTCAATTTCAACCGATGCATCAGGGCTCGAAACGTTCCAAGATGTCCGTGAATATCACCGATCGCCCAAACATTTCGGCCTTCATCCAGCCTTGCTTGTAAGTCCGCTTCGATGTGTGCATCCCTAAAGGATGGGCCCAAAGGAAGGTCCAATTTGCATCCCATGATTTTCACAAGAGAGGAGATTCCTCTCCGGTTGCCAATTACTAATGGGGATATATTGTCTTCGCTTTGTTTGTGGGTCAAATCTGTCGATTTCTGGACCTTTTTCGAGATATCAGAATCAATTATTCCAGCCAATAGCAAGATATTCTTTCTAAAAAATATCAATACTATGTGTCCTAATTGATGCTTTACATATTTCTTCTGTATTGCCCGCCAACACGGAACAATGCATCTGTGATTTGTCCTAGGCTCGCAACCTTGACCGTCTCCATGAGTTCTTCGAAGACGTTTCCACCTGTTCGTGCTACTTCTTGCAGTTGTGCGAGAGCGGCTGTTGTCGCATCGCCTTCCTTTGTTTGACGATCTTCGGTGCGCTCAAGACAGGCCTGCTTTTCTTCTGGCGTTGCTCGAGCCAATTCCATTTCGAAATCATCTGCACTTGATTCGTCGAAGACCTGTGCGTTCGGATTCTGGAAGGTGTTGACTCCAATGATAGGCAATGTTCCATCGTGCTTGAGATGCTCGTAATACATNGACTCGTCCTGAATCTTTCCACGTTGGTACATGGTCTCCATTGCACCGAGAACTCCACCACGTCGAGAAATGGCTTCGAATTCTTCGAGAACGGCTGCTTCAACGAGATCGGTGAGTTCATCAACGATGAATGCACCTTGGAGTGGATTCTCGGTCTTGGTCCAACCGGACTCTTTGTTGACAATGAGTTGGATGGCCAATGCACGTCGTACGGATTCTTCTGTTGGTGTTGTAATCGCTTCATCGTAAGCATTGGTGTGCAAGGAGTTGGCATTGTCCTGAATTGCAAGGAGCGCTTGNAACGTTGTACGAATATCATTGAAGTCAATCTCTTGTGCGTGAAGAGAGCGTCCAGAGGTTTGGATGTGATACTTCAGTTTCTGGGAGCGCTCATTCGCTCCGTACAAGTCACGCATGGCAACAGCCCAGATACGTCGGGCAACACGACCAATGACGGTNTATTCNGGATCCAATCCATTGCTGAAGAAGAACGAGAGGTTTGGCGCGAACTTATCGATGTCCATACCTCGACTTCGATAGTATTCGACGTACGTGAAGCCATTTGCAAGTGTAAGAGCGAGTTGTGTAATTGGATTTGCACCTGCTTCTGCGATATGATATCCACTGATGGAAACGGAGTAGTGGTTCCGCACGTTGTGGTCGATGTAGTATTGCTGAACATCGCCCATGAGTTTGAGTGCAAACGGAGTCGAGAAGATACACGTGTTTTGTGCTTGATCTTCCTTGAGGATGTCTGCTTGTACTGTTCCACGTACCGTTGAGAGTGTTTTTGCCTTGATTTCAGCATACGTTTCTGCATCGACCATTTCATCGCCACGTCGTCCAACGGTGCCAAGACCGAATCCATTGTGACCTTCTGGCAACTCTCCGCGATATGCAACATCGAGTGGTTCGACGGCTTTGCCTTGTTCTTCGAGGTACCTCTCAACTTGCTGGTCGATGGCAGCGTTGAGNAAGAAGGCGAGCAGTATAGGCGCTGGACCGTTAATGGTCATCGAAACCGATGTGTTGGGATCGCATAGATCAAATCCCGAGTAGAGTCGCTTGGCATCATCACAGGTTGCAATACTCACNCCAGAGTTTCCGACCTTGCCCCAGATGTCTGGGCGCACTGCAGGGTCCCGTCCATAGAGCGTGACAGAGTCGAATGCAGTTGACAATCGAACGTAGTCTTGTCCTTGACTGAGGTAGTGGAATCGTCGGTTTGTTCGCTCTGGTTCACCTTCACCAGCAAACATTCGAGCGCTCAGTTCGTCCGTTCGCTTGAATGGGAAGACACCAGCAGTGTATGGGAAATGACCAGGAGCGTTCTCTTTGCTCAGCCATTCGAACAGTTCACCGTCATCAGCAAACGTCGGTAGTGCTACACGAGAAATATTCGAGTGGGCGAGCGATTCGGTCGTCGTTTGAACCGAGAACGGTTTGCCTCGAACGTGGTAGGTGTATTCTCCACTTCGGTACTCATCAGCCAAGGTTCGATAGTTTGCAAGATCTTCACGGGCCGTTTCAATCTCTTCGAGGAGTTCTGAAATTTGGTCGTCCACATCCTTGGCGATGGATGGAACGTGCTCNTTCGCAGATTCAAGGTGCTGGCAAAGACGGAGCTTCTCAGCAATGGCTGTGTTTTCTTCATGATAAGTTCGAATCGTTGCGGCAATGTCCGAGAGGTAGTGGACACGCTCAGGAGGGATTACGCCCTTGCGTTCACCAACAATCTCCATGGGCGCCCGAGCCTCAAATCCGACCAAAGACGAGAGCTTCTGCCACAATGCATCAACACCNGGATCTGCAAACTGGCTTGCGATGGTTGCAACGACAGGGAGTTCTTCNTCAGCTACATCGAACATGTTTCGGTTACGACGAACCTGCTTNCGAATCGCTCGTAACGCATCNTCACTTCCCCGCTTTTCGTACTTGTTGAGAATCACCAAATCGGCCACATCGAGCATCTCAATCTTTTCGAGTTGCGTGTGGGCGCCAAATTCAGCAGTCATGACGTAGAGTGAGCGATCTGCAACTGAGGTGATTGCATCGCTGCCTTGACCAATTCCGCTTGTCTCACAGAAAATGAGATCGAATCCGACCGCTTTCGCAACCTCGATTGCTCGATCGAGATTTGCGCTAATCTCTGAGCCGCTTCCTCGACTAGCAAGGCTGCGCATGTAGAGGTCGTTGTTCGAAAGTGAATTCATTCGAATACGGTCGCCGAGTAGCGCTCCACCGGTTCGCTTTCGTGTTGGGTCGACACAGAGCAAGCAGACCTTCTTTCCGGGGTTGTCTCGCTGGATACGAAGCATCAATTCGTCAAGCAGGCTCGATTTCCCTGCACCACCGGTCCCTGTGAACCCAATCACTGGAACCTCATCGGTTGATGAGCGACATTTTTCCAGTGTTTGTCTGAAAGTCACTTCATCAGCTGATTCAGAGAGTGTAAGCAGCAGTCCGACCTTGGCCATGTCGCCAGCGTTTATCGGGCCGTCGAGGTCTTTCATTCGCTCATCGGAAATGAGATCGACCTCTCCAGCAATTCCCATCAAATGATGAATCATCCCCATCAATCCCATGGTACGTCCATCATCTGGAGAGTAGATTTTCGAAATACCTGCTTGGTGAAGTTCGCGGATTTCGGGNGGTGTGATGGTCCCACCTCCACCNCCGAAGATACGTACNTGCTCGCAACCAGCNTCGTCCAAAAGTTGGCGAATGTATGTGAAATATTCNACGTGACCACCCTGATACGATGTNAANGCAACNGCATGCGCATCCTCNTGAACAGCACAATCGACGACGTCTTTTGCTGAGCGATCGTGGCCGAGGTGAATCACTTCAGCCCCAGAGGATTGAATTAACCGTCGCATGACGTTGATGGCTGCATCNTGACCGTCAAACAGAGATGCTGCAGTGATGACACGTACCGGACCTGTGCTTGTTTCAAACACAGGTTGTTCCTCAGCGTCTTCGGCCATGAACAACCCAAGCAAATGGAGTTCATGAAATCAAGGGTGGGACTAGACTTGGGAGATTTCATCATCTGCCAAAGGAGGAAGTCCNTGCTTGGCTCGAACGTAGTCGGTGTAGTTGCCATAGTAGACCTTGATGTTTCCATCTTCGAGTTCCCAAATCCGATTGACAACCTGATCNAGGAACCANCGATCGTGTGAAACTGTAATTANNGANCCTTCGTATCCAATNANGGCTTCCTCAAGTGTTTCCTTTGAGTCCATGTCCAAGTGATTGGTCGGCTCATCCATCAGNAAGAGNTTGTTGTCNTCGAGAAGNAGCTTNAGCAACGCTACACGAGCTCGCTCNCCGCCAGAAAGTTGCTTGAGTTTTGTACCAACNTGATCGCTNGAGAACTGGAAACGTCCAAGAGCAGCTCGAATGTCACCGTACTGGTAATCTGGGCGGAGTTTCTGAATCTGTTCAACGGGATTGAGTTCAAAATCAAGCGTTGCATGATCTTGGTGAAAATACCCAATGACAGTCCCTGGAGATACATCGATTTTACCAGAGTCAAGCTTCAGTTCTTTGTTGATAATCTTAAGCAGGGTTGTCTTTCCTTGACCGTTCCCTCCAACGATTCCAATACGGTCACCTTTGCGCACTTCGAGNGTNTGGTTGTNGAGNATNGGNCGTTCCANACCTTCGAANGTCTTTGTTGCANCAACCAGTTCGAGCACATCCATGCTTGCCTTATCGATTGCATCGAGCTTGAGAATCAATGGCTTTCGTTTCTTCGGGACNCGAGCCCTCAGTGCCTTGAGTTCTTGTTGCATGCGCGTNATCATCTTGTGTTTGGCTGAAATTGATTTGTCGTATTTGTTNGCACGNTTCATTTGTTGAATGGCACCNGTTGTTGANTGAATTTTCTTNTCNANATTCCCAATTTGCTCATTCANCGCTTGNTCACTTGCTACCTTTTGGACNATGAATTGACTGTANTTGCCTTTCCATGGCCANGCGCGNAGGTTATCGATTTCAACGACTCGGTTGCAAACTTGGTCGAGGAAGTAACGATCGTGGGATACAATAAGTTGAGAGCCCTTGAAATCGGTNAGAAAAGCCTCNAGCCATTCNGTGGTTTGAATGTCAAGGTGGTTTGTTGGCTCGTCAAGGAAGATGACATCGATNCCTGANAGGCCGACGAGTTGGCGNGCAAGNGCNAGTTTTGCTTTCTCNCCTCCAGACAATTGNGATACAGGCATNTCCATNGGATGCTTNTCAAGNCCGAGTCGTTCGAGAATACCNTTGGCGATTCCGGCAACGTTTCCACCTCCNGAAGANGCAAGGGTCTGTTGAAGTTCTGAATATCGCTCCATGACNGGTTCCCAGTCTCCCTCGTANAACGAGGGNTCAATCATCTGAGCCTCAATCGATGCAATCTCATCCTCCAATTCTTGGAATTGTCGTCCTTTNCGTCCGAGTTCCTCTTCGATGGTCGAATTNGATTCAATGTCTCGAATTTGAGTNAGATANGCAATTCGGATTCCTGGTGCGAAATCGATGTCNCCTACGTCTTGTTTTTGCTCACTNATNGTATTGAGCAGTGTTGTTTTACCAGCNCCATTNTGACCAACAATCCCAATTCGATCGCCGTCGTTGATAATGAGGTTGATGTCTTGCAGAACATCGGTCGGTCCGAAACTTCTGTCAACACCTTCGACGGTAATGAGTTCGCGAACCATACTGTATCACCAAGGCAAGCCCATCGATGGGTATTCAAAACCCAATCGGTCGATTNANGCTCAATTGATGGCAGCAATGGAGTCTTCGTGGCGAGCCAAGAGGTTTCGCAACTTGACCTTCATTGATGGNGTCATGAGGTCGTTGTCCGTCGTCCACTCCTCGTGGTCAAGGATGATGNTTGCNGGAANTTCGTAACCCTTCCANGTTGGAGCTTGCATAGCATTTGTCTTCAACTCAGAAAGCATCCAATCTCGNGTGGATTGGCGAGCGCACAATTCCTCGTCACTGCCTGANGNATCGATNCCAGCAGAACNCATTGCAGCCTTCATNGCCTCNAGATTCGGGTGCACAATAAGGTACGTCTTGAGCATGTTTCGCCCCTCCAGAGCAGCNTGTTCAACCAGTGGTGAGAGCTTGACATTTTCTTCGAGCGGTGCAGGAGAGACGTATTTTCCATTNTCAAGTTTNAATTGACTCTTGACACGACCGGTNATGGAGAGGTAACCATCCGANGATAACTTACCGAGNTCNCCTGTNCGGAATGTTCCCGGTTCGATAATGACTTCCTTTGTCGCTTCTTCGTTGTTCCANTANCCGAGCATGACGTTGGGTCCNGTGACGATGATTTCNCCNTCGTCTGGCCGGTCTGGATCATCCCATGCATCCGTGTCNATGGTNACNTTGACNCCGTTCGCAACNCGTCCNACGCAGTAGAGTTTGGACGTNCCCGGGCCGGACCAACCGTTTGCAGCAACAAGCGGCGATGTTTCGGTTANNCCNTATCCTTCGTAGCAACTAAATCCAACCATTTGGATAAANTCTGCAACATCGGGTGANAGTGCAGCGGCTCCGGACATGCAGAATCGAATGTTTCCTCCNAATCGAGCNCGAACCTTNCTCCANACGAGCTTGTCGTAGAGTTTGTCGAAGAAACCACTNGNNGGNACAGCGTCACACTCNACNCCAGCCTTAGCNATTCGCTTTGCTGCGGATTTCTTNGCCTTNCCAATNAGGAATTTCTTCACGCCNGTTGCGGCATCAAANTGAGCGTTTACNCGGTCATAGAATTTGTTCCAGACACGNGGAACNGCNATAAGAACTGCAGGTTTGATCTCGATGCATTCATCGGCAATTTTGGTGAGNTCAGAGATGAGATTGANATGCACGCCACATCGAATCATCCAATGAAGATCGAAGGTACTNCCAAAAGAGTGTGCCCAAGGCAAGAANGCAGCGTTTTTGTCACCAATGAAAATTTCGAATGCAGATTGAACGCAGAGGATGTTGGAAAGGGTGTTCCAATTCGTAAGCATAACGCCCTTTGGGTTACCGGTTGTTCCGGACGTGTAGATGAGCGTGTTGAGNGCAAACGGATCGTCAGCGANNTCGATCGNTGCTTCGCTGGCACGGCCCGCAGCCACAAATTCAGACCATTGGTGAACAACCACACCTTCAGGCGGCAGTTCNTTNGCTGGTTCGTCACCGAGNAGAAGCACGCCACACTTTGGCCACTTTGCNGCATCATNGGGAAGATTNGCAATCAATTTGTCAAGGACTTCNGTATCTGCTACTGCGATNAGAGANGGTTCTGAATCATTGAGNATGTAGGCCCATTCAGCGCCGTGCTGGTGGGTGTACATTGCNGTGTAGGCAGCGCCTAAGGCGTTTGCACCGTAGGAAATGGCAGCCCANTCGACAGAATTGTTGAGAATCATGGCAACGCGATCNCCTGCGTTGATTCCAATGTCNCGCAGTTGCTTTCCTACAGCNGTNGCNAGTTCTCCAAANTCTTGGTACGTAAGGTGAACTCGTGNCATACCTGGTCCGGGAATGTAACCAAANCATTGGTGTTGNCTGAATCGTTCTGCACTTGTCATCAGCATTTGGTAAAGGGTTCGGGGATCATCTCCCTCTGGCTTTACCCACTGGCGGTCGTTTGGCTGTTGTTCCCAAGCAAGTTGTTGTTGCATGGGTGGCGGTGTGCATTGCCACACTTAATTTCATCCCCGACTTTCCATGATTATGGAATTTTTGAGATTGCATTTGCTCGCCAATCCTNTCCTCCGTTACGATTTGCTAANGGNGAGGCTGGACTNGGATGCCACATTGAGTCGATNTGAACGTGATNGAGAATNGATTGGGCCCGTTTTTTCGCATAATTCCCAACACCAATTACAGCCTCAATCCCCATGATNTCCACAACGGTNTNTAAATGACGGTCGCAAGCCTTCAGGACGGGTTCAATGGTGGACTTCGGCAAATCAACAGGCGTTACATTTCGACCNGTTTCACCGAGAATNAGNAGAGGACAATGGTTGACNACGTAGATGTTGGAAAAGATTGCTTCNGTTGAACCNTAATGTNTGGAGAGCATGGACCAGAANCGGGTGCCAGATACTTCTTGACGTTCCATNGATAGCCCCTCAATTNGGCGTTTTGGNTGNGCTCCAGNAGGCGTTGAAGATTTNTCGTTCTTCGATGTCTAAGACATCTCGAGCCATNGCCGTNGCNCCGAACGGAACACCTGTTTGCGCCATACCATAAGGCCCAGGATTCATTCCAAGCAACAGTGTTTTCGCCCCAAAATTGCTCCATTTATCGATAAATTGCTCGTGGTATTCCCAAGCATAATCAAGAGGGTTNGTGACGAAAGCGACAGATTTGTGTTGAAGAATACGATTGATTTCNTTGTCGCANTCCTCTGAAAGACGCAATGCTGCNTCTTTCAATCGCTCAGGNATGGATTCTACCATGGAAGTTCGTCTCCCGTGTATTCGAAGAANCGACCCGATTGGGCAATGTCCTGTTTATNGATNAGTNCNATCAAGCCCTNGACTGAAACAGANACAGGAACGGGAGCTCTCTCTCCACCCATGTCNGTTTTTGCCCATCCNGGATGGTAAGCAGTNACNGTGATGTTGTGGTCTTTCCCCTCAACNGCTAGAATNTTTGTNATCATGTTCAATCCGGTTTTGCTGGTTCTGTAGGCGTATGACCTTCCGCTCATGCAATCATCAATCGATCCCATAAGGCTGGANATGTTTGCAATCTTNCCTTNATTNGACGCCTGAAGGAGTGGCCAAAGNACTTGCGAAACACGCAGNGGNCCNATTGTGTTGACATTCAAGACTTCAAGTGAGACTTCAGGGTCNACATCTTCAAGGGATTGCCANCGACCATCCATCCGTCCAGCGTTGTTGACCAAAATGTCAATTGATTGCGACATTGATTTGACGTTCTCNGCGAATTCATNAACCGATGATGTCGATGAAACNTCCANTTGAAAGATGCTCATTTTTTCATGACTGAATTTCATTGACTCTGGTGACCGAACACCAGCAATCACAGAATGGCCNTCTGCAAGGAGTTGCTTNGCAAANTCAAGNCCNATNCCTCTGTTTGCNCCTGTAACAACCCATGTCGCCATNCACCTACGTCATGCAGGGNCTTCATTGAGATTACTTGGAGCCAAGTACGGTTTTCATTTGCGATTCAATGTTGATTTGAGCNGCCTCAAAAACNGCTTCAANNGANGGANTNGTCTCTTTTCGCCTTAATTTCGCTCGGGCCGAAATAAGATTCCATGCAGATTTTTTGCCCAACCCTGGTATCGCTTCAAGTTGCTTTTCCGTAACAGTNTTGATGTCCANNCCAANTTCAACACCGGTGATTGAACGNGCACCATGTCCTGTAATCATGATGTTTGATGAGGATTCAAGTGGAATATGATATGGCACGCCAATGAGAATGGGGTAAGCTCCGATTTGTCGTCCGAATGTAAGTCCAGCACGGCCGTGTATNGTTTCGCTGGTATGCTCGTTGGAAAGATGCACAGGCAATCGTGTCCTNCCATCGTGTGTTTCCCAATGAACATCGTTGAGAACATGACCAAGTGGAAACAACTCTTGNAGNAAAGGTGTGTCAATGGTCTCTCGNACNTTTTTCTTGAANTGCTTGAAATCNTNTTCCGGTATTTCTTGGAATCCTTCACCTTCGACCTGCCGTATNTTGATGCGTCTNAGCAACANCCCCTCATTCCTTAGATCCTTCAACAGATTCAGATTCATCGNGTATGTCTCGGCGCGTTCTCCGTTCAANCCTGCAATNAAGTTCANNCCNGGAAGCANCTTCGGTAATCCACGNTCACCACGTTCACGGCCGTATTTGTTGACCAATCGTAGAGCGGTTTTCAACTGCTGTGAATCGCAGTTGAGCCAGTTCGCAGCATGGACATTTGGATCTGCTGATTCCAACCCAAAGGACAAAACTGCGCCATCCGAGAGTGTATCAACGAGGGTTTTGGTAATCTCAGTGGAGGGTTCAATGTTCTCGGCGATGATGGATGGATTTCCGTTGTCCGTGTGCAGTATATCCAGACGGTCATCTTCTCGTAAGCCATGAAGCAGTTGTGCGATTGGCTCCGGATTCGGGATTGGATACTCAAGGTCTTTCACACCTTCTGCCATGTACGTGTAAGTGTCGGTCATGCCCCCCAAACGAACGTGTNGAACCCCNGCNTCNTGCGCAAGNTTCACTTCNTGNACAATGTCTTCNGGNGTGCGCCANATCGGGATTCCTTTTTTNGGCTCNATGCAGAANTTNCAACCNCGCTTGAATCGAACGCACCCNTGNTAGACNTCAACNTCGNANGTNAGNGGNCCCTTCTTTTNNTCGGTTCCAAGGTCTGGGTGNTGNGTAACTGCTTTGCTTTTNGCNCCGAGATGNGCCCAAGAACTCCATTGNTCANCCGTTCGACGTTCNTGNTTCCANGTTCCGNTTCGGAGAAAACCATTCAACGTTGCATCCGTATCTTGGACNGCAAGNAAAAGATTNGANCGAAGNGGAAGCCAACCTTGNTGCTTCCATCCNCGAACAGCCCAACCTCCAAACAGGGCTGGTATTCCTTGNGGCAAATTTCGTATNAATTCGGTCGATTCTTTTNGAGAGATNGGTGTTCCACGTATGTACCGNCCAGGNACNACAGCACCTGCAATGCAGACGAAACCNTCCAANTTTTGNANGTGAAGTGCTCGTTCNTTCTCGGAAAACAATCTCCACTGATCGATGGTCACGTAGGTNTAATNGATGTTGTGTTGTTCNAGCACGCCNCAGACATAGCGAATGTGAAATCCTACGTATGGAGGAACNCCAAAGGCAGCGGGTTCGTCTTCATATCCATCGAGAACGAGCCANGAAGCAGCATCCCTCTCAACCATGAACAGCNTNCATGCTCCCCCCACATAGNTATGTCCTCAGATTTGGAGGACTCNGNGTATTTGTGATGGGACGATCACCGTCGTCGCTTCTTGTTTCCTTTNTCTTCNGCAATGGCTTTNNGNTCGCGTGAAGATTTTCCANCNTGCGGTTTNTTTCTNCCACCNGCTTGCGAAATGTCGACTTTGATTCTTCGCCCNTTCAATTCCTTTCCGTTNAGNGCCTTNACNACGTCATCACCCTTGTCTTTCTCGTTGATGAAAACAAATGCAAAGCCTTTCGGTTTACCGCCCTTATCGGTCGCTATGGCTANTTCATTGATGGTTGCTTGATNTCCNAAGAAGGATGTGATTGCTTTCTCATCNGCATCGAANGGNAGGTTTCCGACGTANAGTTTCANTCCCTTTTCCGGTCCCTTTGTGCGCTTTTGTTTGTTATCGGCNTCGCGAACACCGATTCTNCGACCGTGCAATCGATGGCCGTCGAGTGCCTTGATTGCTGCGTCGGCNTGNGTCTTNTCGGTGTAGGTAACGAAACCAAATCCTCTGGACGCACCAGAATCATCGGTCATAACNANGCAATCGGTCATATCACCATGCTTTCCNAACAATTCACGGAGTTGCTCAGTGTCAACCTCCCTCGGAAGTCCACCNACAAACAGTCGGCAACCNGGTGCTGACTTTCGNCCCCGTCCNCCACCTTGGCCTTGACCTTCAAATCGGAAGTANGANCGCTCACGTCCATCCTCACGGACGTCGGCAGCGATGTAGGTGGCGCGACCNGATGAACCATGCGCAAAGAGTTGCTCAGCATCCCTGCCCCATCGCTTACCGGAGAGATTCAATGCGGATGCACCTTGGTCGAGGTCAGCCCAGCCNGCTGCAAAATTATCGGCAAGCGCCCGATATCCTTCGTACCCACAACTTGGGCAAGCAACGTTCCAGTCGCCGTTCACATGNGCTTCGAGTGTATCGCCACATGAAGGGCAAATGGCGTGCAAGACGCCACAATCATCGCGTTCTCGAAAATCGAGTCGAACAACTGGTTCGATTTCGGTNACGACNGCTCGAGCAATGTCNCGTCGNCGAACTGCNTCNGCNACTGTGTGGAGGAAGCGATCGACGATGCGCGTNACATGGAAGTGACCGTGCAGTTGGTGAGGAAGCACNTCACCGTTCTTTCCTTCGACAGCAAGAATTCGTGCTTCTCCACCTTTCTCTTGCAGTTTCTCAAACACGCAAAGAACNGTGTCGCCGATTTCGATGTTGACAATGGATTTTGATGCATCGACAATGATGTTTCCNTCNTCNATGCGTATGTAACCGGTCGTCGTAGCAACGATACGNTTTTCAATTGTGGTGGTTCCNTCGCCAGCTTGATGTTCGCCGACGGTTCCAATTTCTGTTCCGGGGGTGACGAGGCTCGTCGTCATAATTTCAACTCGCTGCACATTTCATTGACTCGTCAACGTCTTGTGCTGATTNGATGCGAGCGATGCTCCCTTTTCAACCCCTCACATGCGTCTGCATCAATTCTTCTTCTCAAGCCNGTAGCAACGGATNCGTGTTGNAGCCTTGTTCTTNGAGTGATGTGCNTAGGCNGGGGGAAGCCGGAAATCGTCTTGGTANATCGAATGCAATTCATACCCATTTGCATNTGCAAGAGGAAGNAGNTGCTCTGCTTCNATGCTGTGAATNAAATGGACAAGGGGGATATTCATTGCAAATATCGTTTCAAAAAACGCNCGATCTGCNCGTTNCGTTTGAACACCCCANGGAGGATTCATGATGNCCATGTCGACAGGAANTTCAAGTGTNAATGGCCTCCCTTNAACGCGTGATTCAAGGANGGTGCACATNGCCATGCCATCGACGTTGCGAACGTTCTCTNGNAGNACTTCAACAGTCATCGGATCGCATTCCACCANNGTGACGTGCTTTGCTCCGAGAAAGGCTGCTCCAATGCCCAANACGCCATTNCCTGCNCCCANATCAAGNACGTGTTTTCCTTCNAAACCGTCACCGAGGCCTATTTTTGTCAACCATGCGGCAGCCAGNTTACCTTCCGTCGGATATTGTTCAAGNTCNACNGATTGACAAGGATGAGGGGTGAGCGATGANAGTTGCATCGCAAGATGCCGTTGACGCATGCATTCACCAACGACGNTGTTGACCNAATTGCTGATTGTTNAATTGCTGCTGCATTTGAGCATTGTATTGTGCTTGTTGCATNGCTTGTTGATTGCTCATCATCAAAGCGATTTGGCGGATTTGCTCNGCNTCCATTCTTAATCGTTGGATAAGTTGCTCACCCGGTTGTTGATTGCCGCAAAAACGGCAGAATCGCATTCCNTCGTGCAATGATTGTCCACAACTAACGCAGAATGCCATGATATCNCCTNCTGTTTCCTATCCGTCTTNTAATTTGAACCTTTCATTGNACCGATGTTAGTTCCATAAACACTGGCCATGTTTCGAANCCTACTGCAGCNGCTCGCTCATTGATCGATTCCCACCGTGGGTCGTCCACCATATCACTCGGTTCAATTCCACTCGCCATNAGTTCTGAAACAAGNGCNCNNAATTCAATCTCAATTTCTGTNTGAGGNTCTTCNGTGANGGNNTCNNAAACNGNTTCNACACCTTCCGTTTCACCNCCAANCGNCGGCAGAGTGGCTTCGGTTTCTNTGAATTCATCACCAGCAGCCTGCATTTCTTCAAANCCNTCNGTTGTTGCTTTCGTAATNGCATCTGTAACGGATTGCGGCCCNTCAGGNTCATCGNTTTNGATGGTTGGAAGNGGTACGGAATCNTGNGTTGGNATTGTCACATCNNTCGCATCAATGNTTTGAGGANCTACCTCAANTGTGGGTTCTTGNNCAAGAGAAGGTGGNTTTTCGATNACGGTNGGTTCAGGCGTTGCTGGTTCNGCAGCCCTTCCAACACCGAGGATTTCTGCTTGNTGTCGTGCAAGTTCAGCAGCCTGCCGTCGNGGGAGGCTGACGAAGCACTTGTTNGGAATAGAAGTCGGNGGAAATGGCAGATAATAGCGNTCGATTGCTGGAAGACTTGGGTGTCTGAAACAGATCATTGTAATGTTTTCAAAGGCTCGTTGTGCNGGNACNTCNACCGAAAATGGGACTGGTTGNACNGATATTGAACCTCGGACCCATTTTTCNGTGGTAACCATGTGCTTCATCCANGGTCCTAAATCAGAGGTTGCAAGATCAAGGAANTCAAANGAGGCATCTCTTGGATTNAGGCCCTGTTCTTCGAGGAGNCGNGCCTCTGCTCGAGGACGATGGAAGACCCCGATNACGGGTTGACCGTGTTCGACCATATCTCCATGCATTTCCAGAATCTTCCTCTCTTTNCGGGGACAAATTATCATCACTTGCATGCGCANCGCATCAGGNTCGAAGATGTCCTGCCANCGTTCCTTTGCTTCTGACAGAAGCCCGTCAATGGTCGTACCNGGAATCATTGCTGTTATTCCCATGCGCTCACGATTCCGATGAAGAGGGGGTTGGATTTAGGTCTACTGNTGNGAGNAAGTTGCNATGATGTGCTAATTCTGCGAGCAATACCACGCCTCCAGCAGCNCCTCGGATTGTGTTGTGTGACAAAGCAGTGAAATGAACAACATTGTTTNCNACATGNTTCAGTTGNACGGTCGTGGTCATGCCCGCTTTCANATCAATGGAAGGTTGCACNTTTTCGTGTGTTTGTCCATTCCAAAGATCGNNGCTTCGATCTGGCTCNCTNTGTNTCAAAATCATCGGGTTTTCTGGTTGGCTNGGCANAGC